>DASQLB010000001.1:0-4536 GCA_035630235.1 Nitrososphaeraceae archaeon
TTAATATCATCATCTTTGTCATTATCATGATCATCTTCAAGTTCACGTTCTTTTAACATCTTGTAATGATGTAGTATTATTGACATCATAATAGGATGTATTCTGATGGGATTACCAGCATTAGAACAAGCAGAGTTATACAAATTTGCTATTGAGAACATTTCTTTTAAATATTTTTTTGTCGTAATTTTTGTTACTATTATTAATAATTAGATATTTTCTAAAGTTGTCCCTTTCTTTTTCTTCTAATACTGTAGCAATTCTAAATGAAGGTATTGTTCGACCCATAATGAATACATGCAAAGAATGTATAATGTCAAATATAATTAGTAGCACACTACTAGGAGAAAGAGAGGACAAGTAGACCCATAGGAATAATCTTCTTTTGATGTCTGTTAGATATAAACAACGATTCAAATATAATAAATAAACAAAAAAGAATAAAATAAAATAAATAATTTTAAATTAATAATCTACCTAAATATTTTCTATAACATATTTACTAAAACATACTCAACTAAAATTTTTATAGTTATATCAGGATATAAGAAAGGCGAATATGTATATAACAAAACTTTTGACGTTAAGTATCATTATAAGTAGTGTGCTACTATCTTTGGGAATTTTGTCCAATCCAACAATCTCCTTTTCTCAACAAGGACAAGATTCAGAAGTAATAATTACACTAGGAGCAGCAGATGAAGGCAATTTTGAACCATATGCACCACGTGCAATGAATGCTATGCCAGGAAGTATCATTTCATGGACAAACGAGGATATGACACCTCATACGGTGACTGCTGATAATAACTTATTTGACGCAGGTCCTATATCTCCAGGGGACACATTTGAAAATGTATTTGATACGCCAGGAGAATTGGGTTATCACTGTTCAATACATCCATGGATGACAGGTAGGGTTATTGTTGGCTAATCATTCTTATTAATAGAGATAGACAATTGTTTAATTAATGGAAAATTTTTTTTCATTATTATTTTATCAAATCTTATTGATCGAAATCTGATATAAATATTATTCTTGGGCATAATAATTTAATATCTAGATATCCTTGAGATCTCGATATATCATCATATCAGGATAGTGCAGGCACTGACATCACTCTATTCAACAAATATGTTTTAATAATTTAAAAATGATAAATATCAATATGGTAAGAGTAATTGATGCAGAACCAGGTGTTAGTTCTCCTATGACAGAGGAGGAAGCAAGGAACTTCATGACAAATGATAATAGCAACAACCGATTACTTGTCCACCTAGGAATGGTTGATGAGAAAGGAGAACCAAGTGTAATTCCTACTGGATATTACTTTGATAAGAACTCTAACAAAATCTATATTACAACAGGAAAGACTTCAAAGAAAGTTCATAATTTAAGAACAACAAGGAATGTCTTATCCTACTGTATTGATGATCCCAATCCACCATACAAAGGAGTAAGAGGCAAGGGAAAAGTCAAAATCCATGAAGAGATTTCTCACAATATTCCTATTACGGAGAAGATAATGACTAGATATGTGGAAAGTCTTGAAGATCCAATGGCAACATGGGTTTTAGATGAGACAAAGAATGGAAATCTGATAATTTTAGAAATCACACCAAGTTATTATTCGACCTGGGATTATGGTAAATCTCAGTAGAAGAAGATAGTAGTAGCAGACAATAGATCTTAGTAGAAGTATCTTCATTATCTAGATATATTGAATTTAGTAAGTTTTGAAAAAAAATTATGAAAAATTTCTACTGTTAACATAACACTCAAAAAAGTTTATCTAAAACAAAAAAGTTTGATTAGATTCGATTAAAAAAGATTTTGAAAATAAGAAGTAAAATTTACTTCTCAATTATTTCTAGTTTTAGTTTATTTATTTATTTATCAATTTATTTAGAGTTTAAAACATTAATCTATAAATCGACAACAATACACTAATATGAAAATAAATGGAATGAAGAAAAATAACAGTAATGAATGGAAAACACGTTTATTGAAATACATTAAACTGATGTTTAAAACAACTTGATTGAATGATGATATTATCAAAGATGATAGCAACAACAACACTACCACCATCGCAGCCAACAATAACTGACATAAGAGAAGATATCAATAACGTATTGAAAGAATGGCATTTTGGAACAGAATACCTGTTTGATAATGAGGATTTAGAATGTATGGCAGATGACATTATGAAGATAATTAATAAAAAATATCAACTACCACTAAAACAAAAACAATCAAGAAATAAATTAAAAACTACAAAATAAGAACAATTTCATTAATTTAAAAATGTATATATAGTTAGAATATTACTTTGTCTATTTCTGCTTCGGTAATTCCAATAACCAAATATTTGTTTTCAATTTCATCTGAATTGATTAATAATAATGATATGTAGAGATGTCGCTCATATAATTCTGTTATTAATTGTTCAATATTTTTCTGTAATACGTTGATAGCTAATCTTAATATTATTGATTTATCGTTATCTCTAAGTATTTCATACTGAGAACTATAAAATTCAGAATTTTTATCATGAAATTTATGTTTGATATAGTCTAAATTTTCTTTATTTATTTTTCTTGTTGATAACGAATTTCTCTTTTTCTCGTTGAATTAAAGGAATGATTTTTTCCATTATTATTTTATTAAAATCATATTGATCAAAATCCAGAGTTAAAATCAAATAATAATAATTGTCATTTATTGGAATCAAACATCTACTCATTCTAGTATACCTTCTAAACGTATAAGTTAATTCACCCATTTTTGGTTCGAATTTTAATCTAGTTTTATGTCTATTTACCGTATTAATTGCAAAATCATGATTTTCATCTAAAGTAAGAAGTGGTTTCAATCCTGGTCTATCTCGTTCATTTATAATAATACCATTTTGATCAGTTATTCCTACCCACCTTATAGACCTGTCAATATCCAATATACTTTGGGTAAAAGCATAAAGTAATTTCGTAGTATTATCATAATCATTTCGTTTAGACATATTTGTATTATTTTCGATTGTAATAAAAAAGTTATTTTAATATAATAATCACAATTCTCTAAAGTAGTTAGTATTTATTTATTTATTTAGTTCCACGTATACAATTTATACACCAAATCTCTTTCTTCTGTTCACCACTTAATTGGTTAGTTCTTACTTTCATCCAAACGTCTGGCTTTATTTTACCACACCTATCACATTTACCACGATAACTTGTCATATTCAACTAATTATTTGGAATTACGCTATAAATTCAATTCTCAATTTCTCTTTCGATAAAATCAATAAATTCAGTGTCAAATCATTCCATGGTTTTATACTTTTGTTTTTAGCCAATGACTTCTCCATATTATAATTTATTTGAATAGTTGTTGTTGCTGATAATTATGGTTTGAATTAAATAACATTTTTTTGTATTGATCAAATATCAGTGTCATATATAATGATTCTGTAGAATTTTCTTTTTCTCTTACTTCTATTGAGGATGAATATTTGTATGATGATTATAACATTTCTTTAAATAATATTCGATTCTTTTTTCTCAATACTAAAGAGAAATTATACCATTTTTCTAGTTCTTGTTTTAATATTGTTGAATCGATATTATTATTATCATAAATATCATTATTGTCATTAGAAGAATTATCAAGTTCATGTTCTTTTAACATCGTGTAATGATACAATATTATTGACATCATGATGGGATGTATTCTTATTGGATTAACAGCATTGGAACAAGCAGAGTTATACAATTTTGCAATTGAAAACATATGTGTAAATAATTTCTTTTCATTCTTATTCCTCAAATATTTTTTATAAAGTTTCCATTTTTCTTCTTCCACTACAGTAGCAATCCTAAACGATGGTATAGTCCGACCCATGATTATTCTTGCGAAAGTAAAGAAGGATATAGAATATAATCAATAGGATACTGAAGTGAGAGGAAGGGAGGGAGAGTGTGTAATTATAAATGCTATCTAACTTTTCTATTCTTATTATTTCCTCTGCTTAAAGTGACAATCTTTTTTAATAATACATTCTAGATTAGTAATTAGATGGATTTCAATGTTAGTATAGGAGATGAAAACCAAGATATAAAAATTTTAGCACCATGGTTGCTTAATTGTTTGAATAGATTGTCTGGAAGTAATCCTGCGAAATTTATATTAAAACAACAAATTTTTGCACAAACACCAATGAATGGTTTCAAAGCAGATCCAGAGAAATATCAAAAATATTTAGATCTAAAGGGAAAGCCAGACAATACTAGCATTGTTGAACCTGTTATACTTTTTTTAGAAAGAAAGGGATTCTTAAGAATTTCTCCTGTAAATCCAGCAAAAATTGCAATTACACAAATTGGTGTTGATAAATGCAACGAACCTACAGACATAGAATGGAGTTATAATCATACATTTTATCCTATAGAAAGTGATGATGATATTGCTAAGAACCCGGGATATCGAAACTATAAATAAGTATAGTCAACTGACTACTACTACTTAGTTCGAGGTAT
>DASQLB010000002.1:0-3701 GCA_035630235.1 Nitrososphaeraceae archaeon
TCTTATACTATAATCTTTTTAATCTATATAAAAGTACAAAAATGTAAACAACATAATATTATAGTATACTTAAACAGGTAAGTATAAGAAATGATCAAAATAATTCAATTGAAAATAGATTGTAAAATATCTATAGTAACATTAAATTGAGATGTTCAAAGATTTAGTATGGGGATATAATTATATAATATAAAGTAAAAATATAAAGAATATAATACAACGATTAATTCTAATACTAAGGTTTTAAATTAAAAATGAAAATATTTTGATAAAAGTAATTTTAATCTACTATAAGTATTGCAAATTGTAGACGATTCATCGTTTGCATCTTTTGCCAAAATAAAAGAAATAAATAAAGAATAACAAAAATAATTTCATAAAATACCAATACTAATTATTAAATCAATTAGTATTATAAAAAATAATTTTAAGTTATAGTAGTAAGATACAATCTTTAAATAAATAAATGGTTATGCTGGAGCAAACCCATGATAATAAGGAATTTGTGCAAATTCATCTGAAGCAGGTTCAGTCAGAGAGATTAAATACCCATCAGGATCTAGTATAATTGTATTTTTTCCAGATGCGTCGTCTGACAATTCTTTATGAAAATTAACTTTCTGTTGAGTTAAATTGTTATATATTGTATTTAAATCACTTACAGAAAAAGTTATGATTACAGAATTCTTGTTATTTTGATTAGATTCTGAATTACCTAATTCTAGTATAAGTTTAGTATTGGTAGAATCTTTTCGTGAAAATTCTACTTTATCTTCACTCTCTTTATTTACTCTCAAACCGAGGATATCACGATAAAATTCTACCGATCTTTTTATATCTGAAACTGACAATGTAATTCCTTCTATTTTATTTAACATGATTATCATTACAATATTCTTTTTATTAAATTTAATGTTTAAAGTTTAATAATATAAAAAATTAAAAAAATGTACATCTAATCATAGTTTTAATGATCTGCGACCAGATTCATTAACTTTAAGTTTTTTTACCTATTGGTTTAACTTTTTTTAATAGTGAATTATAATTGAAGTACATGGTGTAAAAATAGTTTCTTAGAATATTTTTTCAGTAGAAATAAAAGGGTAAATTATTTAATTGATAAATTGTGTTAATTGATTTTTATAAAAATATAATACGGACATACTTGTTTTAATTATTATGATAGACTGATGAATTCTTCTCTTCCAGAAGTCATCTAAAGAATTAATAGATTAGTAATTTTATGTAAGGCTTTAAATTTAAAAATGTTTTATAAATTATAATTTCTTTAATTGATTTTTGAGTTTCTCTTCCAAGTTTATATTTTTTTAGATATTTGTTATTCGGTTATTAGAATTCATCAACTGTTATAAATTAGTGGCACCAATCATTTTTGATGAAAATAATTCTTGCAACTACAACTCTAATTGCTCTTCTCGCAATAGGAATTACAGGAATAAATAACAATGGTGGAAACGCATTTGCTCAAATAAGTTCAGAAGATCTCCCAATGGAGGAAATGATGGACAATGAAACTGTTACGCTGACAATGTCCAATCAATCTGAACCTATGGTCAATTGGACTGGAACAATTGATGTAGAGTCTACTATAGGTGATGCATTAAAATCTAAAATAAATATCAACATGATAGATGCAATAAAAGCAGCACAAGCAAGTATTGGATTAAATTCTACCGTCAAGGAAGCAGAATTAACTCATGCACATAACTATCTCGTCTACAAGATAATGGCTGTAGATAAAGATATGAAGAAATATAAAGTCATAATAGATCCAGGCACTGGCGACATTCTGATGAAGAAGGAGATCACGTGGTACGATGATCATGATAAAATGAAATGTGAAGGAATGGGTGACAAATACGGTCACGACTATAAAATGACTATGAAAGATAAAAAATATTAATGATAACTGGAGTTTAGTGATTTCAACTAAATCACTATTTTTTTATTTTTGATTTATTGATATTGCTGTTGTTCTACTTGTCCAGATTCTTCGCTTGTTAATCGTGTGTAAGTAGATAATGCTTTATCTATTAGATTATCTAGTTTATTAAAAGAAGATGTTTCTACCCTTATAGAAGAACCTTTTTGTGTAGAAATTTCTATTTTAAATTTTTCTTCGTATTCTTCTTCTGCTGGTGTTACCATATCTTTGTTGTTCGACATATTTATCGAAACATTTTGTTAAATATACTATTTAAGAAGATCAAGAATAATAATCGATTTGAGAATTATTTTGACTGAAGATCTATTCAATTGAGAACCATTTTCTTTGTTCTTCTGTAACCAACCATTGTCAGTGCGAGGTATGTTCGATTCAATAGCAGAATTAGACAAGAGTATTCATGAAACACATTAACGTGAACTGACTCAAATCTCCTTTTTTTATTCCTACCTGAAAATACTAATTCTACCATTATTAGAATAATTGTTGAAGAGATGTGTAATTTTGAAATTGTTTTTTCTGTTTTATTGTTGTATTATCATCAATAATCTTTATTAAAAATATTAACAAGAATCCATTATTATAATCAAATATGTTAACATCTAGTTAATACAATAATGATATTCATTAATTTTAGAATATAATGCCCCGAATACGATCTCCAATTTAGTTTGATTAGATCAACTCAGTGGTAACTTTAATTCAATATCTTTATGTGGGCTTTCTTGGATTATCTTTTTTGCTAATTTGCAATAATTTTCATCATTAATATTATCTACAGCAGAAAATTCAAAAATTGTTTTGGTATTTGGTAAATGTATTCTTTGTATATGTAAGTCATCATCTCCTTCTTCTCCTTTTCTAAAAACATAACTTTCCCCTCGTTTGGTTATAGGATTCCAACTTCTTAACAATATTCCATTGTTCTCTATATTCTCGTTTGTTATTTTATCATAAACCTTTGTATGCATAAAAAGATGAAAAAAGGTCTCATTTGTATTAAAGAAATATCTTAGGGTATAGTAATTTTTGGGATGACAATGATGGGAAGGTGAATTTGTTCTTAATTTCTTTGTTGCTGGATCATAACACCATTCAAAACAAGAGTTGTTTTTTTCTATTTTCATTATAATATTATATATCAAATAAGGATTTCAAAATTGCTATAAAAAAATTAGTGTATATATATTATAACAAAAACTAAATTGTTTATTATAGAAGATTCACAATATTTAATTAAATATTTTACTTTTTCAAAAATCAATCAATGTTACACTTGTTTACGAGAATACTCTTAAACTATATCTTAAATTTAGTGTCATAATTAGTATTATTGATGATAAAAACACTAATAGGAACTCTTAGGGAGTATTGAGGAATTTAGTTAAAAAATAAAGGTATATAATAAATTGTTAATTAATATCTAGTATAATTCAATATTAAAATTACTTTCTAAAATGAACTAAAACCTTAAAATTCAAACGATGGCATTTATTATTATGGGATTGATAAGTAAAATTGCAGGATATTTCTTTGGAATAATAATAGTTTTATTAGGTCTTTTATGGATCATCTCAGCAATACCGCTATCTGTAATATTAGACGGATTGATCGGATTGAATATAATTATTTTAGGATCTTGTGTTATTTATTCAGTTTATAGATCAGGCAGCCAAAAGAAACTTCAACAAGAACTTCAACTAGACGGGTCAATTAACGCTCAATAATTATTCAT
>DASQLB010000003.1:0-5726 GCA_035630235.1 Nitrososphaeraceae archaeon
AATGGGTTCTTTTTATTGCTATTAATTTTTCGTGTATATTTATCATTAGTTTTAATATTAAATGACTAATTTGTTTATAAATTGAATAGTAAATTTTCAATCTACTATTGTTGACGCTTAATAATGAGTATTAACCAAAAAGAATGATATCAAAATCAAACTAATACTTATCCAATTAAATGGTTGTTAGTCTGCAAATCTTTTTGTACGAGAATTCGAATTACAACTAAAAAAAAGATGTTTTAATTTAATCATTTGAAAAATTTGATGTATTTATCATATTATGCTCATAACATTATGAATAAGGTGTCTATAATCAGTAAATGGAATTTTATCATTATAAATTATTACTTTGTTATTTGTATCTTACATTTGATATGAACCTACGCTATACTAAAGTCATTAAAACTAAATCAGTTGAGGTTTTCAATTTTAAATTAATATGATGTAAACCTGGTTAATGTACTAGAAATAAAAATATGATAAATCCTATAATTAAATGATAGTTTGTAAATAATTTATTGCTTCCTATGAATAAAAATTAAGATATAATCCTTTTTATAATTCTGGTCCTATTGTTTTTGATGCAATTTCTGGCTTTCCAAATTGTTCTGCTATTATCTTGTACATATTCAATTCTTGAGTAGAGAGCGGTCGAATCTTCTTCATTGCATCCTCAAAATGTTTCATGTGTATTTTTAATTCACCTTTATGCTGTTCTGCTTCCTTTGGGTCTTTATACTTGGATACATGTTCTCGTAAAGCAAGCATTACTGCTGCTGATGATAGAGATGCAATATCAGCCCCAGTATATCCATCTGTTTGATCTGCTAGTTTTTCTATATCAACAGTCTCATCCAAAGGCTTCTTTTTTATATGAATCTTAAGTATTTGTACTCTTGAATCTCTGTCTGGAGGTGGAACATAAAGTAGTCTATCAAATCTTCCAGGCCTTAACAATGCAGGGTCTATAATATCAGGTCTGTTCGTTGCACCTATAACTACTACATTTGTTAAGATTTCTAATCCATCAAGTTCAGTAAGTAGTTGACTTATCAGTCTTTCTGTAACGTGAGAATCGCCGAAATCTCCTCCTCGCTTAGGAGCGATAGCATCTATTTCATCAAAAAATATAATACATGGTGCTGCTTGCCTAGCTTTCCTAAATATTTCCCTAACTCCTTTCTCTGACTCTCCTACCCATTTGGATAATAGCTCAGGTCCTTTAATGCTAATAAAATTGGCTTCACTTTCATTTGCTGCAGCTTTTGCCATTAAAGTTTTACCGGTTCCTGGTGGACCATACAACAAGATCCCTTTTGGAGGCATAGCATCTGCATATATAAATATTCCTTGATATTTAAGCGGCCATTCAACCGCTTCTTGCATCTCTTGCTTTATGAGTGCTAACCCTCCAATATCATTCCAGCTAATATCAGGGATCTCGACGAAGACTTCTCTCATTGCAGAAGGCTCCATTTCTTTAATAACGTCCATAAAGTCGTTCATAGTGACTATTATCTGACGGAGAGTCTCACTAGGTATATTTCCAGTTGACAAGTCTATATTTGGAAGTATTCTCCTCAGAGATCTCATTCCTGCCTCTTTTGATAGAGATTGTAAATCAGCTCCCACAAATCCATGAGATATATCGGCCAATTTTTCGAGATTGACATCTTTAGCAAGAGGCATTCCTCTCGTATGTATTTGTAATATCTCGAGTCTACCTTCTCTGTCTGGGACACCAATTTCTAATTCCCTGTCAAATCTGCCAGGACGTCTTAGTGCTGGGTCTATTGCGTTAACTCTATTTGTAGCACCTATTACTACAACTTTACCTCTAGACTTTAATCCATCCATCAAAGATAACAGCTGAGCAACTATTCTCCTCTCAACCTCTCCAGATACTTCTTCTCGCTTTGGAGCGATAGAATCAATCTCATCTATAAAGATAATAGAAGGAGCATTCTTTTCTGCCTGTTCGAATACATTTCTTAATTTTTCTTCAGACTCTCCATAGTATTTACTCATTATCTCTGGCCCACCAATAGAATAGAAATTAGCGTTCGTCTCATTCGCCACTGCTCTTGCGAGAAGGGTCTTACCTGTGCCTGGAGGACCATGTAATAAAACTCCTTTTGGTGCTTCAACTCCTAGTCTTTTGAATAATTCAGGATGCCTGAGAGGAAGTTCGATCATCTCTCGAACACGAGAGATTTCATTTCTAATTCCACCTATATCTTCATATGTAATAGAGGGAACTTTTCCTTCTTGAGTGGCCTGTACCGCCTTTGCACTATCTTCAGAAACAGTTACTTTTGTAGCATCATTGATAATTATTGGCCCAGAAGGATCTGTTGATATGACTACAAGATCAATTCTTTGACCCATGACGTTTAGAGGGATTATATCCCCTTTGCTCATTAATTGTCCATTTAGAGACTCTGCCAGATATTGTTCAGCACCGATTATTCTAAGTGGTTCAGTTGGAGCCAAAGTTATGCTTCTAGCATCCTTTGACTCGACTTTTTTAACTTCTATAGTATCACCAATACCTACATCAAGTTTATTCCTTGTATAACCATCTATACGAACTAAACCAGTACCCCTATCCTTATCCCTTCCAGGCCAGCTAAGTAAAACGGCGTTCTTTCCAAATGAAGATAATTCTAAGGCATCTCCTGTTATAACATTTAGACTTTGAGCCGCCTGTGGGTCTATACGAACAATTTTTCTTCCTATATCACGTTGTTCAGCTTCTGCAACTCTTAGAGTTACTTTTCCATTATCAGTATTGGTAGAAGAATTTTTATTATTAACATTATCGGTATTGTCGTAAGACATTTTGTCAATATGTTTAATAACTTTATAATATATAATCTTTGTACTCTTTCTTTTTACTTGTAGAATAATCACTTTTATTAGGATAAAGTTGAACAATTATTACAAAAAGCCAATATATTTATTTAATTATGAGTTTCAATTATTATCATCTTTAGCGACCAAAGAAATTGTTTCTGTTTTTATAATAGAAAGTTTTTTGTTTCTAACTAAAAAGTTTATTGTGTCAATATATAGCTAATTTAAAAATTGATTTTCAAAAGCATTTCTGGGATTTCTTAGGTCTTTTATCTGCTCTTTTTTATTTCTTGATATATTATCGTAATATAGGTTTAATTCTAATGCTATTATTTTCGGATTATTTCCGAAATTGGACATATTGCTTGTATTGGTTGTTCGCTCTACATTAATAGTTATATTTAATTACCAAATAAATAACATATATTAAATGAAAATAATTTTTATATTATTTCATCTTCTGTTACATAAATCCATTTAGAGAATAGATATAGGATGTAGAGATTGTAAAAAAGTTATCATAGTCTATACAATTCAGCCCAAACTCAAACGTCCAAGAATTCAAGGTATCACAAGTTATTATTAATTAATTTGATCACCGTTTTTTACTTTTATATACTCATTAGAATGCTAGATTATTCATTAGCATTCTTAGATCCAATAGAATAGTCGTAGCCACAAAAATTAATATATAATTAAGCTGACACATGCCTTACTATGACTATTATTGATTTAAGATACAATTTTATTTAAAATTATTAAATATCATAGGGATGTGTTATAGTAATCTACCAAAATAAATTGTGGAACTGCTATAGTTCTATTCAAAGTCCTCCATATAATAGTGCAACATTACTGACTGTTAATACTTAAATTAACTCGATATATTTGAGGCTCAAGTGTTATATTTAACTTCTATCGAAGAAGATAAAAAAAGTCTACAAATCCGCTTCTCTGCTAGTCTATTGTCCGAGGGTTCTGTTTAATATATTGAGTCGGCAAATTATTCCTAGTAATATATTCATCTATATTATTATAATTTCATCTAAAACAAATAAGGTAGAATAAGAAACAGTAATGAGCTAGGATACTAATACTAAAATAGACCTTTTCGTTATATTCAAAATAATTTTATACTTACGATAAAAGACAAAATTTACCGGTGGCTAAGATTTATTATTACGTGAAAATTATCCATAAAAAATTTATTTCAACGTTATTAGTAATGACTAAATAATATGTTTGACAGATTTATAATAGATTGCGTGTTTTAAATATAGCAATTGATGCAGATGGTTCCCCCTCTGGTTATATTTCATGGCACAATCACTTTAATAAACAAAGCAAAATAAGATCTATAAAGCCTTCTTTGAAAAATGAAAGTTTTGGTATTCAAAGAATGGAAATGCTAGCCATATTCTTTGCGCTTTCTGATAATTTTAAAGCATTTAAGAAACTAAAGAGAACAAAACAAATAGTAATTATCAGAAGTGATTCCCGTTCATCTATAGAACAATTAAATGACAAGGCTCAAATAAAGGACGATATAATTCAAAGAATATACAGATCTATTAAAAGAATGCTTCAAAAGAGTTGTTTTGTGATAGTATTTGACCATCTTACAAGGTCAAAAAATAGAGCAGGGAAAATTTTAGAAAACATTTTTCGAAAAAATATAAAGTATATTAAAAAGAAGCGGAACGCAAACAAAATAAGTAATGAATGCATATTCGTTAAATATGAAGAATTTAAATCAAAATACGGAATTACATTTTCTAATCTACCTGAATCAGTTTTGATTTATTAAACAATGTCTCTAGATTATTTTGTTAAATTGAAAGAACGATTTGTCTTTTGTCTTTATTAAATTATTATTTTGACAGTATTATGTAACTAATGAATTCCTTTATACTTGTTAACACATAAAGAATAAGTTTCTTATATAATAACTTTTAATTACTTCTATTTTACTTTAATCTTGTATATATCATGAAAAAAAGAGTTGTTTTTAACCCATTTGGATCTCCTTAAGTACGTATTTGCTAAATTATGATCATTTTTTTGTAATAACTAGTATATTATTTCTTTTCTAACATACACACTTATCTTTTTTCATTAAACGTATTTCTTGTTATCAAACTTCTAAATGAATTTTAACTGGCTTATTTTCTTATATTTATGTTAAGTTTGAAAGTTACAAATAGATTCTTTATTTATTTTTGAATAAAAAAATTTTAGGTAATATCATCACAATAATGATTATGGATTAGTTATTTTTGATTTAAGAAGAGGACAATGTATGTTAAAGAAAAAAATTCTCCGGCTAGGTTTAAATTGCTTGATTATATAAATCTCAAAAGAATAGTTCTTTAATTCCTCTTGGCAAATTAACTTATTTCTATTTCAATCTAAGGGAAGAGGATACAGAAATATTGTACCTTTTGTATTAACATTTTTTACTGTCTCTGATAGCTTCTCCAGTTGTTTTTAAAATATCTTTTTGAATACTTAAACCAATTTCGTTGCTTGCTTCTCGTTTTTGTGAAAAATTTTTCTAACAACCTTGATAATGCTTAATGAACCAGTTCTTTTACTTGTACAATTACGGATTTTTTATTACTTTAATCTATCTTGGTAAGACTTAATATATAACAGCAATGAAGAGAGATCATAAAAAAACTAAATAGTAAAGTTTGATAAGCCCTGATTGGATACAAAATATTAGAAAGGAAATTTTAGTACTTTCATACAAATTTAACAAGGGAATACAAAGTATAAAGTTCATATCTTCTAACCCTATTTCTAAATAGAGTATAGAATATTTATTATTGTTATAATTGTATTATTTCTCTAGATTAATTGATTAG
>DASQLB010000004.1:0-9534 GCA_035630235.1 Nitrososphaeraceae archaeon
AAATAAAAAAGCAATAAACTAAATTTGAAGAATATAAAGCATTTATCAATGCCGTATTATCTTTTAATCGTAAATCGCGTCTAAAAATAAAAATACTTTTTTGATACTTTCGTTGTAAGCTGCTTTCTTTATCCATATAAATTTGATTAATTATTTATTATATTATATTATATATGAACAGTTTATGTTAGTGCCTAACCACCCTTCCAATATGTATTTGTTATTGCTATTGTTTAAAGAAAGAAGTTATAATATATTATTCGTCATTAGACATAATTTAATTGAATTATTTACTCTTGTTTTACCATAAACCAAATGTGTTATTTTGTTGGATCTTGTAATGTAGCATAAAAACCTTCAGATATTTCCTTTTTGTTTACTATTACTTTTGCTCCTTGTTTTTTAGATTTAGATATAAAGTCATCTATTGATTCTACCATAATATAAAACGTAGGAGTTTGATTATTTTCTCTTTTTGAGATTATTGCTCATTTAACTCCAGCATTTTTTATTAACCAATACTTTCTTATTCTTTGTTTTCACTTTTCTCATATTCCCAACCACACATAGTAGAATAGAATTTTTTTGTTTCTTCAATATTGTCTGTAAGTATTTCTATATATCCTATTTTATTGTAAGTAGAATTTTGAATGAATAATTTTATTGATAATATAAACCCGCGAATGTAGTTGCAGGGTTCGAGTCCCAATCCGAGAATACTGAATTATTTATATTGGATAACTTTAAATCATAAATGCTTTTATACAATAACTCAATTTTCCAATTCAATGTCTAAGTTAATTACTATTATTATATTGTTCATAGCAACAGTTTCCATATCTTCAGTTATGCAATCTATCGAATTTGAGTTTTCATATGCACAAGAAGAACAAGAACAAATTCAACCAAATCAAACAACAAATTCAAATTATTCTCAAAATATAGATGATAATGTATTTACTACTCTTCGTGAAGGTAATGCAGTATTATCTTTATCTAACAACCAAACCTGGTCTGCTGGACCAGATATGACATATATTGATACTACTATTGATGGAGAAACAGTAATTGCTTCAAGTGGGGACAATCATGTCTATATATTTAATAATAATGAATTAATTGCTAAAATCAAGGTTGGAGAAACACCAAGAGGAGTAAAGATATCTCCTGATGAGAAATATGCATTAGTTGCTAATGAAGTTTCAGGAACAATTAGCGTAATTGATTTCAAAAATATGACTATGATAAGAGAAGTTCCAGTTGGTAAAATTCCGCATAATATAGTATTTTCTACCGATTATAATGACAATAATAAAAAATTAGCATACATTACAATGCAAGGAGAGGATAAAATAATAATTATGGATATGAATACATTTGATAAAGTTGGAGAGATTACGGTTAGTAAAGGACCACACAACTTGGATATTACTCCAGATGGAAAATATCTTTTTGTTGCAAATGTAGGATCAAGTGATGTAGCAGTTATAGATATAGCAAACAAACAAGTTATTAAAAAGATTCCAGTTAGCACAGGACATCATGGAATAGATGTTTCGCCAGATGGAAAAATGGTTTATGTGTCTGGAATAGGTTCTGATAAGGTTAATGTTATAGATTCTATTAAATTGGAACTTGTTAAACAGATTGATGTTGGTAATGGACCACATGGTATAAGGACTAGTTCTGATGGTAAATTACTTTATGTAGATGTAACTTCAACTAATAAAGTAGTATTAATTGATACTAAACAATTGAAAATAATCAACTATATCAATACTGGAAAATCTCCTTTTTGGATTGCTATACCAAATAATTGAATTAATTTATTTTATAAATATTTTAATAATTGATAGTAGAACCCACATTTGATGAATAAGGGTTCGAGTCCCAACCACAATTTACTCTAAATTTAATAGTAGATTTAAAATTAATTGTATCTAAAACCAATGTTCATTATATAGTATTATTGAGAATTATAATTTTTATTATCAAGGATACATATTAAATCACTAAATAAAATGTTGAATTATGAAATCAGTATGTTCATTTAATTCTTCAAGTGAACTAAAAGACTCTCCACATTGACAATTGTGTTTTCTTTTGCTATAATCTATTTTATTGTAATTAGAATTACTCATTTTCTGAAAAAGTCTCAATATCCTTAATAATAGTTATACAATAAATTTCAAGAGTTAGGCTCTAGAATTTTACTTTATTTTAAAACTTTGAATGAATAATTTATTGTTAATATAAACTCTAGAATGTAGTTGTAGAGTTCGAGTCCCAATCAGAGAATTAGTTTATTTAATGATATAATCAATAAGGAAAATGTTATATCTCACAAAAGAGAAGGCGAAGAAAAGAGATGGTGAATTGAATTTAAATGTGTTTATTTGTCAATATATAAACAATTTGAGTTTTCTTCTACCAATAATATAGAATACCTAATGTACAATAAAAGACGGTGTAGTTGGACAGGAAGTAATAATTCTCTCATGATTGAGTATCATGATAAGGAGTGGGGTGTACCGGTGCATGACGATCGCACGCTCTTTGAATTCCTAATTCTTGAGGGTGCCCAAGCAGGTCTTACTTGGCAAACCGTTTTAAATAAACGTGAGAACTATCGCAGGGCATTTGATGGTTTCCATGCAGACAAAATCGCTTGTTATGGAAAGGAAGACGTAAATCGACTCCTTACTGATGCCGGGATTATCCGTAATCGCTTAAAGATCGCATCTACGATCCAGAATGCTTGTTTATTTTTTGTTTGCATAAAGGACAATTAGCAGAAAAGATCTCAGTTGCGTGATGATATTCATATTCATAGTTTCTTTGAAAGAAAGATTTATCTTTTTATGTTTTACTAATTATATCTTTTCTGTTGGTTCCCTCAAGAATCCATGAGTTACCATTATCTATGCTTTTGTATACACTTGAAGCAATATCATTTTGTGCAGTTTGTTGACTTACTATTGTATATATTTCGCCATTCGGTCCCAATGCAAACTTCCATGCTGCTTTGACATTTGGAATTTGACCACTTGTCTTTGTCCAATTTTTACCTGATTCATCTGATTCTATTATGTATCCATTTTGATTATTATTTCCTTCTCCCGCCGCTGTATTTGGAATTACATATGCAAATAGTTCATTATCTTGATTAAAACCTAATCCTGTGATAGTAGACTCTCTCATTAGTTCTGATTTAACTTTGGTCCAATTGTTTCCCTTATCAGTGCTATAGAAGATTCCTGAATTTGTTCCTATAAATACATTATTTGGATCAGATGGAGATGCAACAATTGATTTTATCTTGATCTTGGAAGGAATTGCCGTTTTAGCAGACCATGTCTTACCTTCATCGTTTGTCATATAAAGTATATCTCCGTCCTCGGACGAACCATACAAGATTTCACTGTTGACAGGACTAATTGCTATGGAATTAAAGGCAATTGGATTTATACCTGATAAGAGAGAAACTGTCTTTATTGAACTTTTACCAGTCACTGGAGAAATTGTCTTCCAAGTGTTCCCGCTATCTGTACTAATTCGAAAACCCAAATTTCCTCCTGTAGGAGGATAACCACTAGAATACATTACTCCCTCTTTCTTGGGGTTTATTACAAAACCTGTGATATCTGATTTATCATTTCCAACTTGAACCCATGTTGAGTTTTGGTGTTTGCTATAAAGACCATTATTGGTAGCAAGATAAATTGAATTATCCTCATCATTACTACTTCCTTTAGTAGTAAACAAGCCAACGCCATGAATATCATGCCAGTCTCCTAAAAGATTTGATCTATCCGATGAATATATCAAATTAGAATTTGTTGTACCAAAATAGGAATAACCAATGATAATTCCACCTACTACCACTAATAGAGTAATTCCTATTATTGGATACTTATTAAAAAGATTTCTCTTATTATTTTTGTGGGATATATCTTTTTTATTGTTACTTGAATTCTTTTCTTTTTTACCTCCCAAATTACATATTCACCAATTTATCATGAAATCTTAAAACTGATATTATAATATTGTTGCAATTATTTCCAATAACCTTCATCTTCCTCTGACAGTTGGAATATTGTTTGCAGCAGAAATACCGGAACCTTTATGATATTACTTAGGACCACTTTTATCCATCCATGTTCATTTGTCCATCCATGTTCATTTGTCCATCCATGTTCATCTTAGTTTGCAATCCAAATCCTGTTTGCAGTGATGGATGTATTTGTAAATGAACCAATTCCATAACTTCTGCTGGTGAACCATTATTATTAATTAAATTAGACAGGTTATCCAGATCCTTTTCCAGTTTTAAAATAATATCTGTAGATTCGCTGTTAGCAGTATTGAATGATGATTTTAGCTGATTTTCAAATATATCTTTGATTTCTACTACTAATGCCTTTGCTGTTTCATAATTCGCATAATTAAATATTGGGTTATTATTTGAAAAGAATTTAGTATAATTTACATGATCAGGGTTATTCTCAGAACTAGTAGAAGATAGAAGAAATTTCTCGTTATCTAATAATACCAAATTGGACATATTAGTAAGATCTACATCAGCTGCTATTGCATCTGTATATCCTCTTAATGCCTCATCTAAAAGATCAGCAACTACTATTGCATAAGTTGTTGAGTTAGAAGAGCCAATTTCTTTATTATATCTTTTAATAAAATCATTATCATCCACAATGTCATCATCAGCATAATAAATATCATCTACTAATCTTGCAGCGTTATCGGTATGATCCATAGATAATGTAATATTTGATGGATAGTTCTTCTCTGAAAGTTGTAACTCTACTTTAGTTTTTTTATCAAGACCTAGGAAATAAGATGCGTCATCAGTAGTAAAGCTGTGAGCAAATACATGAGATATTTGACTAACCATAGAAAAAGAAATAATAATTATGACTATAGTAAAAATTGAAGTATATTTTAGAATATTATTTTTTTTCATTTCAATAATAAAAGTTGTTATATAATAAAATTGTTATCTAAACCATCATCATGTGAGTATACGGTAATGTTGATGTATAAATCAACATCTTAGTTCCAAATTCTGGGTAAAGACCATCTGCAAAAATATAATCATCAAACCATCCTGTCGCATTTGTATCAAAATATCCATAATAATCCATGTAACCATTAGATTTTATAAATTCCCAATATACATTCCCATCTTTATTGAAACCATTTACCGTCATATCAAATCTATGATCTTTTAATTCTCTACAATCTGGTTCTATATCTACATTTAATTCATTAGCATTATATCTTAGTAACATAAATAATTTAAAGATGGTAGAACTACTAATAGAATTAATGACAAAAATTTATTTTTACTGACTTCATATAGTATCAAAACTTAATTTAAATATATATTATAATAAATAAAAATAAAATTTCTATACTAACAAATGAGGAAGAAAAGAGAATATGATAATTTCTTTAGTTTAACAGACCTAGAATATCATTCAATTTAGTTATTATATTTGAAACTGTGAATAACACCTAATAATTTAGTCATCGTATTATCATATCTATTATCTTTGAATATGTTATTGTGTTTTCATATCTTGCGCTAACTGTTAATGTATAATTACCTGGAATTAGATTTTTTTCAGGTTTTATTTCAAGAGTTAAATTGTATGGAATATCAGAAGAAATGTCAGATAATAAAAATTTGTCATTGCTAAAATTGCTAGTGATATTCCATAGTTGTCCAGATTTGGAAATAGAGGAGGAAACAAACATTTCTACTTTACCGTCATCAACTTCGAATTTTGGTAAATCTGTTTTTGAATAATTGTTCATTTTAGTATTGTATAAAGATATATGTATTATCTCCCCTTTGTTCTCTTTTTTACTATTTAATTCAATTACACTTTCAGAAACATTCATGAAAAGAGGTATTTTATTAATGCTGTTTGATTTGAGAATTCCTATTTTATTTTCTGTCCATTCGGTAAAATAAATTGACCCTCTATGATCTATTGCAAATTTCAATGGATTGGATGTATTTCCCCAAATTTTGCTTCTTGTCGGGATATGATACTCAACCATAGTATCACTTTTGGGATCAAAATAACCTATCGCATTTCCTTCATGTTCGTTAAACCATAATTTTCCATCTCGATATTCATTAAAATATGGAAGTGAACTGGTAATCCGTGTAGATGGTAATGATGTAGAATATTTTTTTATTTGATTTGTATTTGTATTAAATGTAAAGAAAATACTGGTGGCATGATCATTTATCCAAAGTATTCCTCTATCATCTTCAATAATACTTATTGGAATACCCGCTTCTTTTGATAATTCAAAAACATTGAATTTTTTACTAGTTGTATTATAATTTATAATAGAACCGTTATATGGATAGTCAACAGCACTAAACCATACAACGTCATTTTTATCATTTGTATCATCATTACTTATTGATACTGGTCCCATACTTGTTATTTTATGTTGCAAGAGATCTTCAAATTCATATTCACTTATTCCCTTGGATGTATTATTTTCTACTAAATGTGGGTATAATATACCAAGTTTTTTACCAAAGATTTCAGAAAACCATACATTGCCTTCAGAATCAAATTCTATAAATGCAGGATAAGCTCCTCTTGTGGGTACTTTATACATTTCAAATTTTTGTTCACTTACAAAATATCTCCAAATAGCATTGTTAACCTCATCTGTAAACCATAAGTTCCCATATTTATCAAAATTCATTCCCCATACCATTGAACCAAATAGTCCTTTAGTTTTCCAATTTGGTATTTCTATGAATTCAGTAAAATAACCATTTCTTGGATCAAACACTATCAGATGACCCATCCATGTGGCAGCAATCCATGCACTGTCATTTTTATCAATAGCTATACCAACAGGTTGAGAACAAGGATAAGGAATAGAATATTCTACTATATAGTCTGATATTTTTTCAAAAGAAGATCCACATAGATGTTGTTTAAATTCTTCACGAACTTGTTTACCTTCAGAAGAATCATCATTACCTATTGAACCTCTTTGATAATGTTCATTATTTTCATTTTCATTACTGTTAGATGAGATATTTTTCTGAATATCTTTATTATTTTCTTTATCGTTATTGAAAGAACTTAACGATATGACAGTTGATAATAAATTATGTTTACCTGAATTGTCTAGAAATAGGATAATAATAAATGATAAGATAATAATTGAAATACTTGTTACAATAATAACAGTATTAGCAATAAAACCTGATTTTCTAATAATCTTATTTCTATATTTATTATTATTATTCTTATCTCTGAGTAAGCAGAATAAGAATTTTATTTGAAGATTTCATTAAACTAACGAAAGTTTCAATGATGATGATAACTAACCTAAAGTATAATTAATAATATTGTGCTTCAAGAGTATAATATATCGATGTCCTCATTTCTCAAATTTCATAGCAATTATAAGTATTTTCAAGTCAATAAAATGACAAAGGTGTTCTTTTCTTTTTTAATTTTGTTCTTTTTAGTTTCTTGCTATTCCCATTTTGTTCATGCAGAAGAAATCATAACAATAGTCTTCGGGTCAAGTGATTCTAGTAGGTATAGATTTTTTGACATAACAGAATATCCTATTAGCACAGGAGAAGAAGTAAAATGGTATAATGCTGATAACATTCTTCACAACATACAGATTATGTCTAAGGATGGAAAAACTATAGTTGCAGAATCAGAAAATATCAAACCAAAAGAATATTTTAATTATGAATTCAAAGATAAAGGACAATATCTATTTCAGTCATCTAAATACCCATGGATGAAAGGAAAAATCATTGTTACAGATGATATCAAAACTATAAAGAAGAGTTTTGAAAATGATATTGATCTATATAAGTTGGACACCTTCTACTATTAAATCCGGCGAGAAAGCCAATTTTAAAATAATATTTATAGATAAAAAAAGCAGTAAAAATCAAGAACATATAGATTACTCATTTACTATAAAGGATTCAACAGCCGATAAAGTTTTATATAAAAATTCTTTAACACATTCTGCTTGGGGAGTTGAACCTGCCTCTAATAAATTTAATTCAATCGGCAACTTCATTGGAGAAGTAGGCATTCAAGGGATACTATTTCAATCTATCACCCCAGAATATATTAAATTTGGAATAGAAACGACACAATAAAAGCACGAAATTTTC
Organism: Nitrososphaeraceae archaeon; assembly: GCA_035630235.1. GTDB lineage: Archaea > Thermoproteota > Nitrososphaeria > Nitrososphaerales > Nitrososphaeraceae > TH1177. The sequence goes on from DASQLB010000004.1 coordinate 8,213, forward strand.
ACTTAATGTGTAGGTTAAAATAACAATATTGCCTAATTCCCTTATGAAAAATGAAAAGTCTCTGCCACCTTCTTTGGTTATAATAATATATAGTTTTTTATTTTTATTTGGTTTTTTTAGTAGTATTGAATTAACTTATGCTCATATGTCAAGAGATATTAAGTTAAAGTTTAAAATAATGTTATACTGTAAGTAATATCTTTAAACCAAAAAAAAAAGAAGTAGATAAAATGATCAAGAAAAAGTATTTTTTGTTGTTATTTGTATTACTTATATCTTTTACAATATTCTCTTCTGAACATTCTTTTCGTGGTGATGAAATTATTAATTTAGCATATGCTCATATATTTCCTGGAACTCCTAATGCAGTGTTCATAGAGAAGGATGGTTATCAAATAGGATTTCTTCCTTATCCTAAAAACCCAAAAGTAAATGATGATAATACTCTTTTGAATTTGAATGTTCAAGAAGATGGAAATGATGTAGGGAATACCTTTGTATCTTTAATAATAATGGATAAAAATACTAATAAAATAGTTCACCAAGTTCCATACAAATTTTATTCATTTGCTGATATGAGTTATCCATATGTTTTTAAACATGAAGGAAAATATTCATTATCATTACTAACCAAAATTGCTGGTGATGAAAAATACGAAGATAATCCCCTCATTGTCACCTTTCAGTTAGATACTGACGGTATTGTTAATAAAATTAGTAGTGCAAATTCAATTATTATTTATAGTGTAATCGCATTATCGATAATAATATGCATAGGTTTTATTTATAGGACTAAACTAAAATTGATCATAAATAAAAAATTTAAACCTTAACAGTCCAAAACTAAAATTTTAAATAAATGTAGTTATTTAGAGTCCTAATATTAATAAATAGTAGAGTATAACAGTATATCTTTTTTATAAAAATAAAAAAAGATTATCGACTAAATATTTCTTTATGATAAACTAGTTTTTCTAAATATTCAATTCCCAATCCCTATTAAACGAAATGAGAACAATTAATTATCTTTTATTTAGACTCATAATTCTCTATTGATGGTCGTTGGGGTTTATAGGTAATTACTAATGTATCATTAACATTATATGGACAATTAGCTATTGTTCTTGGTATCTCATCTGATGCTTCAACAATACAATTTCCTTGGTGTTTAATTTTGACTTTTGCATCTTCAGTAACGCTTTGACTAAAAAGATTGGTTGCAGATGAACCCATAATTGCCAAAACTAATACAACTCCAGCAACAATGAATATAATTGCTAATTTACCAAATGAAATACCTTCGAAACTCATTATTATTACAA
>DASQLB010000005.1:0-4424 GCA_035630235.1 Nitrososphaeraceae archaeon
AAGAGTCTATGCACGTTTAGTTGAACTTGGAGCTGAAACACCAGGAAAGAATCCATACGTTGCAGAAATGTACAAGCTAGCATTAGAAGGAAAATTATACAGCAGATCTATACCATAAGGAAAAAAGAATTTCAAACAAAATTTTTTATTTTTTTTTATTAAGAAGATTATAACCTAAATTAATTTTTATTACTATTACTATTACTATTATTATTGTGCCAATTCAAAAATACCATTTGGTGGCTACTCAATTGTTTAGAAAAAATTTCAACTAAAAAACCTATATCGTGCTGCTAATATCGTTAATAGTCCTATGATTACAGACCTAATTTTTAATACTTCTTAATGTTTGTTTGAATTTCCTATTTCTTGGCGTAACCCTCAATTTATAACCACAACAAGGACAAAATGTACCCACCCAATTGATGAAAATTTGACAAACTTGACAACGTTTTTGTCCTATCAAATAACGTTGACCAGTTGATGGCCTAATTGCCTTATGGCGTGAACATATCCCCTTACACACCATATATCCGTCAAATCAGCGAAAGCATAATAATCTATCTATCTTATCTAGCTAACTAATAGGAATCGTTTACTATTTCGTTTCTATTCCTTTATTAATCTATTTCTGTAGTTTTTTCAATATATTTTTTTAGATTATTTTGGACAATTTCAATAACACGTATTATGTATTTTGCAAGGTCGTGTGTAGATCCTTGATACTGGATTTAGTTATCAAGTATACTTTATTACTTATATAGTAAAATCAGACTTTAAACACTCTGGTTAATATCTGAAGAAATGTGGAGGAGTACAGAATTCGCTTGACTGTGCTATAGAAGAGCCTGTATTTGGTATTCCTATCAAGATAAGATTAACAACGTCTTTTGTATTGTTAGCCAAGTATACTCTTGCATCCAATCTCCCCTTTCTTGCTGGGACCAAAAATATTGAATTTACTTTTTCCTCTTTAGTCTTTGATTTGTGTAATTATATTTGATAAATCATTTACATGTTATACAGCTGATCCTCGTTTATCGTATGATTGTTTGAATGTTATAGGATAGTGAGGCCATCTTATTAAAAGTGAACAATTGTCTATTTTTTATTACTAATAGCTACCATTATAATTATAAAAAAGCAAAAACAACAATTGAAGTAGCAATAGTAGATAAAATAATTTTATTAGTATTTTCCAATAATAGTTAGTGATAGCATCTTTAATAGTACAAGCTCAAGTAAGTTTTTAATAGTAATACATAATATCATCTAAGGTATTATCTGTAAAACTACTGACTATTTTTTCATAGTTTGCAGCCAATTGTCTTGTAGATGTAACCCAATCTGACCGGTCAACTAGTATCTTGTATATGCATATGATATTATACAAAATTGTCAGTAATTTCCCTGATGACTTTTCTTATACTTTTCTACTAAAAGTTAGCGATTTGTCTATAACTCTGAATTTCTTTTTTTTTACTAACTTGGTTGTTTCTTGATATTATGTCTAGTTTTATCTAATGAATTATTAACTGAGGAAATTAGTTAATTAGCTATTATCAATTATCATCAATTCTCTAATCATAATTTTGTATTCTTCTGCTTTTGAAAATAATTCATAATTAAAACGAGATGATTCTTCGATTGTTGGCTGAATATCTTTGTTGGAACAATAAACAGAATAAAACAAAATAACTTGTGCAAAGAATGCTCCTAAAAGAAAATCCAAATCATTGGTTAGTGATTTCTTTAAATCGTATAATGGGTCCTGAAACACCTGAATTGTATATGGCAGAGTTTCTATCGTATCTTCAGTGGCTTTGATAAATAAATTTCTAAGGATTTCTTCTCTATTCAATATTTATTAATAATACAAACTTGTTAAAAGATTTTATTTTATTGGTTCTATTTCATACTAACTATTTTTGTTAGATCTTTCATGGTAGTTCCATAGTAAAAATTGTAACGATGGTAATTATTAATAATAATATACAAAACAATTACCATTTAAGTTTTTATAAGAAATATTATAAAATATGTGAAATTCGTTTAAATATATTTTAAAAGGAAAAACGATAGAAATTAAGTTTAGAAGAGAAAATAATTCGAGAAATTTCTAAAGTAGTCCACATGTCATTTAAGTATGTTTCCAGAATAATAAAAAATACCTTAGAAAAAATACTAAAAGAATAATTATTTACATTCAACGAAAAAAACAATTTAAATGTACTAATATGCATACTATTTCTTTATGTAAGAAAACCTGTTTAAGCTTATATAGAATTGCAAATAGAACCTTGGTAACCTGTTGCACCAATAGTACCGCATGATCCTTAAACAATCTTTAATTTACAAAATTATTGAATTAACGAAAAAGTCTTCTAAATGTTCAATTTGATACGAAGATATTTTAAATTTGGTTATTATATGTATATTTGCAACTGTAGAATTTTTATTAAAGATTCTGTCAAAAACAGTATAATTTATTTGATGTTATTGTTGTTGTTGAGGTAATTGATGTAGTGTTGTCGACTTTACTTCCTTATTTTTATACATTTGTTGTTTATTACCATTTTAGGTAAGACTTGATTCATCAAATATTTCCTTTGAAAACAAATTAATACTTGGTAATGATTTTGAAATATTTACAAGGAACTTATCAAGTCCTAGAGTTAGGTTATATGTACAATTAAATAGAATATTTGGAGAATATTACCACAAAATATATTATACAATTTATTTACAGAATTATCATCGTAGAATTTATGTGTGAATCTTTTTTAATTATGTCAAATTGGAACATCTCAAATTAGGAGATAATATTAAAAATTGACTTATAGTATCTTAATGTATATACATCTATCTATCTTATTTTAAATATTCATTATAGAAGTTAATTTTTTAAGCAGGTCTTCCATTTCGACCGGTTTTTGAATAAAGTAGTCTTCGTTGATTGTTTTACCCAATACCAATCGAATTTTTCTAAATTCTTCATTGAACATTGCAATTGCAGTTAAAAAGCATATTTTTACTTTAGGGTCTTTTTCTCTTATTTTAGTATATAATTCAAACCCATCCATTTTTGGCATCTTTATATCAAGAATTACCAAATCATAAAAATTGACTTTGTAATAATTAAATGCTAAGATAGGGTCATTAAAGCTATCCACTTTAAAACCATTATCTTCTAAAATTGTCTTTATTGTATAAGTGACATCAGGTTCATCATCTATCAACAAAATCGTCTTAGTCATTATTATATTATCATTTTCATTAATTTCCTTTCTTATATTTTAACTGTCGGGAGTATAAATAGTATATTAAAGAGATTGGAGACTTTAGGTCCTAAATTTTTTCCATTTATTTTTTGATTATGCATATACTACAAAATACTATTATTATGATTAATTTAACTTCTATTTTTGGTTTATATTATATAAACTCATTTTTAAGGATTTCAGAATGTTTTAATAACTAATTAAAGATTTATAAAATAATCTATTTAGATAATTTTAATCTCAAGCCTTACAACAATCATCTTTATTGTCGCATCTACAATCTGATGGCTCTAGTAAACAATTTGGACATATAGCATTACCACAACCAATACAAGTATTGGTTCTTAGATTACATGCCCAATGTTTACAATCAGTCATAGTCTATTATTTATATTTTAATAGTGTAATGCATCTAATAATAAGATATCAGTATTCAAGACAATTAAGAGGTCATTATTTAAATCTACAATCATTTAAGTGAAAGATGATGAAATTGAGAAAAGTTCGGATAAATCAGAAGTTTATACATGATTTCAATCTTCGATGAGTATTACTTTGAATAGAATTATCTGAAATTACATTATTGTTTAGAATATGAACTTGGAAATAAATGGAATATATCATGATATGGAAATATCATTTCCACTCGGTTTTTTGCATTATCAATACCATGTTATGGTATTATAATTTATGCTAGATTAATGCTATTATAGTGAATTATTCTTTTCCAAAAGTTACCTAAAAAAACAATTTTTAAAAATATTTGAATTGAAATATTTTAATGACACTCGATAGAAATGATTATTCAAATAATATTTTGAAGATGAAATAAAAAAAACTTAAATACTTCTCTTCTCGAGTTTATAACATGATAATAACAACAAAAACAAAAAATATAGTCTTGTTGGCTTTAGTCTCGACTTTTATCCTGAGTATAGTCACTACACAACAACAAATATTTGCACAAGGCCTTTTTCAATCACAACAATCAGAACGTAACCAATCATCATTAGCATCACCACCAGCAGCAACAACAGAAGAAAAAGATGATAATTCAGAAGTAGCAAAACCAGCAACAAACGATGATGATCAAAAAATTACTCTAGGTAATATTACTATTCCCATAAATTCTAAGACACAACT
>DASQLB010000006.1:0-12619 GCA_035630235.1 Nitrososphaeraceae archaeon
GACGTCATATTACAGAAACAAAATTTAATTACTAATTACCCCAATGATTTACCAATTTTATTATATAACAAAGGATCTGCAGACGCAAATGGGGTAATTGTTACTATTACCAATGTCTCTGGAGGAACTACTACAATAGGAAATAAAGATCAAAATGATTATAACAGCATTACGGACGTTCCAATACTTTACAATAATTCTGAATCTACTAACAACCTTGATAGTAACTATACTATCTCAAATAAGCCTACGAATATTACTACAAGTACTTTGGCAAAACAAATATTAGAAAAAGAACCATATGTTAAATCTCTCGATCTTCAATCTACTACATTTAATGTAGAGAAAATTTTGGCAAATAATACTTCATTAATTATTCCACTAATTTACCCTGATTATTCTACTGGTGGAACTATCCAAAATATGAAATTAAAGATTGATTATAATGATCCGTATGGGAATAAAAAAACTTTAGAAACTTCTGTGGGATTAATAATATCTCCTAATCCTTCAGAATCTGTCTTGAGTATAGTAGCTAGAAATGTCTTAGATAATACTACTGCTGATAGAACAACTTCTAATACTACGAAAAATGATACCCTCATGCTACGAGCTGGAATGATTGAAGATGCTAAGATAACTGTTTACAATAATGGAAATAAAGAACTAAAAGATGTTGTTTTTTCTCTAAAGTCTGAATCAGATTCTGTTAAAATTCTAGGCGACACAAGATGGACTGTGAGTTCTATAAAACCATTCTCAAAAATGGAATTACTTACACAAATCTTTTCTTCAGAAGAAGTAATAAGTAAACCTATTTCATTCACGTTAGATGCTGAATATATTTCAGGAGAAAAATCAAAAAAGGATTCTCTTTCTATAGGAGCTTACATACAAGGACAAATAAAAATAAGAACATACGAAGTTTCGATGGAGGATATAGGTGGTGTTCTAAATCTAGTTGGAAATTTGTTAAATGAGGGGAATACGGTGGCACTTTTTACTACTATAGAAATTATCAATAATAATGAAGCATCATCTAAACTTTCATCAAATTTTTCTCAGACTAAAGATTTCCTAAAACAGCTACCTTTGCAAAGCTTATCGTTACCTCAATATCTAGGGGACCTCACAGAAAATTCACCACTACCTTTTAGTATACCCATTGAAATCAAACCAGGTACAGAAAAAGGGAAATATCTAACAAATTTAAAAATTAGTTATAAAGATGATTTGCGAACAGAACATGATTTAATTTTAAACCAAACTGTAAATTTCAAACCTGTAGAAGGTGGTCAAACTAACATGAGTGACAATAGTAGTAGTATTTTGGGTTTTAATACCTCTAATTCTGTAATTACTTTAATCGCTATCTTTATTTTATCCATTCTGATCGTTATTGCAATAATAGTTGTTCTAGTTACGATCAAAAAGAGAAAAAACAAAAAATCAAAATTTTATAAATCATTGAAGAATCAAGATAATAATATAGACCATTTTTTAGGTGACAAAAAAGATGAATAACGGTAAAAATAATTAATGAAAAATAAAAAGTTATTATGATGTTTTTACAAATTAGTAAAAGAAGTAAAGGATAAAGAAATTTGAAATGGATTTCAAAGAAATAATAATATTATCTCTGGATGCAATTAAAGAGAGAAAAACAAAATCTTTACTTACCATTATCATGGTAATGGTAGGTAGTAGTCTTATGATCGCTGTTAGTGGCATGGGTGCTGGCTTTAGCGAATTTTTTGATAAGCAAACTAGTAATCTTGCAGGTAATATTATGTTCATAAATCCTGCTCCACAAACAGAAAGTGGAGGAACAGGACCTGGTGGTGGTAATAATGTGGGTCCTCCTCCTGTTGCAAAAATCACCTTGAATTCTGCAGTAGAAAAGAGATTGAGTTCACTTCCCTTAGTAAAAGAAGTCATACCTTCATATCAATCTCAAGTAACCATTGAATCAAAGGGCGAATCAAAAGATTTTGCAATATTTTCCTTAAACCCGCAAAAACTAACCGTTATTGCGCCTACTTTAAAATACGAAGAGGGCTCAATTGTGAGATACAATGACCCTTCTGCAATGATCGTTTCCAGCGATGTAGCATTCCCGCCTGGAGAAAGTGTACCTTATTTAACATTGGGACAAACTGTTCAAGTTTCTTATACTTTTGTGGATCCGATAACAGGAAACAGAGAAACTGAAACAAAAAGTTTTGTTATTAGAGCAATAATAAAGCAATCAGGAAATCCTAACATTGACAAAGCTGTCATCATTAATGAACAAATAGGCAATACACTCCTACACAAGTCTGGAAAATTTGATGCATTAATAGTAGTAGCTCTCTCTCCTGATAATATAGATAGTATTGAGACTGAAATAAGGAAACTTTATGGTAATGACATAGGTATTACTACAGTAAAAGCTCTAATAGAGACAATTAAAGAGTTTACCGGTGGATTAAGTTCTTTTCTTTTAAGTATTGCAATTGTATCATTAATAGTAGGGGCAGTTGGAATTATAACAACACTATATACTTCTGTAATAGAAAGAACTCGTGAAATAGGAACTTTGAAAGCTATTGGAGCACAAAATTTTGATATCTTAACTCTTTTTCTAGTGGAAGCATTTCTAATTGGTGTATTGGGTGCCACCTCTGGTTTGGGAACTGGTGTAATTCTGGGATATATTTTAAATTCTGGCTTTAGTTCGAATAGTGATGGAAATAATTCTACTCCTGTTTTTTTAATAACTGATATGGCAAGAGTTTGGCTCATCACTATTGGGTTGAGTTTTTTAGCAGGGTTGTTTCCTGCGTTTAAAGCCTCACGTTTACTACCAATAGAAGCATTAAAAAGGGAATAAGTTTCATTAAAATATTTTTTTCCAATACGATAAAAATTGATACAAATACAGAAATGACTCAATGATATGACAATAATCACTATAACTCTATGTTGATAATAGATGTGACAAATCCTCCACTGACGGTCAGAAAATGTATAGATGAAATCATTTAAAAATTCAAAAAAATTTTTAAAGTTAGATATAAATTGTAAAGTAAAATTTTTAGTATATTACAGTAATGATAAATTTATTACGTATTTAATTTAAAGATACAAATAATCCAAAATTGAAGAAGAATACATAATATCTATATGAACTATTCAAAATAAATGAAATAATTTGGATCGCTATCTACATTTAGAATTAGGTAAAATTATTTACATTCTATATAATATTATTTTTGTCAGAAATTAAAGTAGAGTATACGAAGCTACCTTCTGCAAAAATAACTCAACTTCAGGATCAAAAATACCTTTTCCATTAATTATCAACGGTTTTTCCCAAATCGTTAATATCAATTGCATCCTTTGAGGAGCCAATACCAAATGCCTCAAGTTGAGATTGAATTTTATTTGGTTGTGTAAAGATATTCATATCACCATGATTGTTTAAGACTACTTCACAATTACCGGATTGAGTATCACCTTTATCTGGATCAAAATCTACTAGTATATCACTTCCATCACCACAATCAAAAAAGTTTACTCCTTTTCCTCCTATTGAAACATCGTCACCTATACCTCCATACAGTTCGTCATTTCCATTTCCTCCTACTAATAAGTCAGCTCCCTCACCAGCTTGAATTATGTCAGTATCTGGTCCACCGTAGATTTTGTCGCTTCCTTGAGATCCCAAAATTTTATCATTTCCTTCATCACCATAAAGTTCGTCATTACCTACAGAACCTTGAATAACATCATTTTTCTCAAATCCTCTAATGATATCTCCATTTCCGCATGGTGAACCTAGACCTGATGCACTCGAAAGTCCAGGGCATGCAATAATCACATCATTACATTTGGTCCCCAAGGTAAAAGGCCGAGTTCCTACTATAATATTCGAATCTTTTGAACTACAATCACTTCCACTACTTGCCTGAGCATTTAATAAAATGGGATTATTAAAACCTAAAAATGTAAATGATAAAAATATTACAAATATTAAAAATGAAAAAGTAAAACATCTCGATGGCAAAGAACTTGTACCACTAGAATTATCCATTGACCATCCGAAGTTCATTAGAATAATATAAATCTCCTTATTAATAAATAAAAATTTATTTTCTATATAATTAAATTCTATAACAAAAAATCAAATATTTTTCTATTATCTATTTTATATGATTTTATATCGATAGTAATGGGTGTCAAAATATGAAGGTGCACATATTGGTAATAAAGTAATAAATATAACAAGAACCAATAATAAATCAATCAAACATAATAACAAATAATAAAAGTTTTGATTCAAATTAGCAAATAGATTTCTAAAGTTTGTAAATAATGCTTTTCTATAACTAATATATATTTCAAAAATTTCTAATAATATAGACAATTAAAGTTTTATTTGATACATGTCAGGTAATTTACCCTAAATATCGAATTAGATGGGGTAACTGATAATAAGTTGATATATTTTGATTCTAGAAGAGTAATTAAGAAGGTTAAAGTTGATAAGATTGTCTTCATTAAAAACGGTAGGATACATTAATTTAGAACAGTTGAGGATAATTTCACTGAAATGAATCGTTTTGCTATTATAATCAATTAAATTTAATGTCACTAAATTCAAAATACAGAATGAGAATTAAGATCAATATATATATTCAAGCATTTATAAATCATTTGATATTCTTCTCCTCATTAAAATAGGAAAAATATGTTTTTTATTCAAGTTAAGTTATCTCAATTGATATCCTATCTTATATGGAAATCATAAGTTCCCATCTCATTACCATAACCTTCTTAGATATATAGCTTTATTAAATAAATTGAAGTAATAAAAAAATTTTATGATGTTTAATGCTATATATATACAAACATCTATTAAAATAAAGTGAAACAATATCATAAACGATTTTATTTCTATGGGAAGACTGTTCCTGAATTATTAGATAAAATAAATGAATTTACCAAAGAATACAGTGTGGGAAATATCTTTGATGTATCCATAATGGAAGTATTAGACAAGCAAATAGAAAGAGATGAAAAAAAATATAATGACGAAGGTAGAGTCGATGAATCCGATAGAATCAAGATCAGTACATTTGAATATTCTTATTATGCAATAGTTCTCATTTTGATAGAAGAATAAATGAATAATCATATTTCTTAAAAAAAATAAATGGATTTAATATCCCATATTAAATTACACTATTTTATATAGTCTTAAACTGAATTAAGTATTAAAAATAAAATTGTTGTTTTTATGGATAATGAAAATACCTTGAGATCCAATAGACTTATTATTTAAAATTGCAATAAATTATTATGGGATCAGTATTTAGGGCAAAAGATTTAGGAAGAGATTCCAAAAAGATTATTGAGAATTCAATGAAAGATATACAACCTGATATTAGAGATGATGTTCATAATTTATTGAATACATGGGAAGGTACAAGTTCAGAAGAAAAACTTGTGAAACTAATTGGTCCTGATAGAATGGAAAAGCTATTTACCGAGCTTAGAAAAAATGTAGGTACTTTAAACCAGAATGAGAAAGAGGATCTAAAAAATATTTTCAAAGATTCTTTAACATTTGATTAAGCAACTTGTATTGTTGTATTTATTCTTAGATAAAAGAATACAACCACCATCAGGATTTTTTTATTATAAAACGTCTAATATTGATAATATATATCAGTTCAGCAAAAAAAAGCCAATGACGAACAATGACAAGAATCATATCATTTAGATCTGTCTCGAAATAAAATGAATATTTGAACGAAAATGAATTTAGTATAGATGTTTTATAAATGATTTAAATCTATTTTATTTTGAGAACACTGTAGATACTAGCATAATATCTACAAATTTAATTAGCCTCTGGATACTATATGAAATTCATCTAAAGATCAATTATTGAAATGATATCGACTGCTCAATCTATTGATTATAAATGATGTTAGGCTTACTTATGTAAATTTTATACTGAAGAGTATAAGATTTATATATTTGTTTAGCTATAATTATAATAAATACAAATAAAAAATATGCAAACTACCATTCAATGTAAAATATGTGATCCTAGTGAATCCAACATGGTTACTGATGTTGAATCTGGAGAAATTATTTGCAATCAATGCGGTATAGTTGTAGAAAAAGGTTTAGAAGATACAACAAAGATATGGCATAAAGCTGAAGATGATAAAATTGATACCAGGAACGGTAATCCTTCGTCTTTGACACTTTACGATCAGGGACTTTCAACCTTGATAGGTAATACAAACAGAGATGCGAGTGGTAATATCATCAATTCTATGATGGTAACACGTCTAAATAAAATGAGATATCAAGATAAAAGATCTCAGATTAACACATCTGCTCGATATTTAATTAGAGCATTTAGACAATTAGATTCATTAAAAGACAAAATGAACCTACCAACTGCAGTTATAGAAAAAACAGCATATATCTATAGAAAAGTACAGGAAGCAGGATTAGTCAGAGGGAGAAAAGTAAATACTGTATTAGGCGCATCATTATATATCGCATGTAGAGAATTTGAAATACCAAGAACCTTAAGAGAAATTTCTTCAATTAACAACGAAAAATATCGTGAGACTTCTAGAGTATACCGTCAAATAGTTTTCCATCTTGGCAAACAAGTACCACAAGTAGACTTGTTCCGATACTTGGAAAAAGTAGGAAGGAAAGCAAATCTTGATGAAAAAAATATACGTGATGCATTAAAACTTATGAAAAAAGTTCAAGATGCCGGATTGAGTGCAGGAAAGGAACCTATGGGCATAGTTGGAGCCGTTATATATCTATCACTCCCTAAGAGTGATGAGAATATCCAAAAGAGAATCATTACACAAGCAGTAATTGCAGATGCGGCAGGCGTATCTGAGGTTACAATTAGAAATGTATACAAAGAGATTGAAAAAAAACTTTCGCTAGGATAAATTACCCAATTTTTTATATTAAATTAAATAAATAAATATCTGAAACTTTAGAACATTATAAAGAACCAGTTTATTCTCATTTTATGATTGTCGTCAAACTATTTGCAATAAATCAATAATAATTATCTAATCTACATACCGATTGATTTTGATCAAATATTATTCCAAATGGTTTTATTATATTATTACAAGTATCAATTAATAATTCAGAATATCTTTTAATATCATAATAATAAGTTTTATTATCTAATAATTGAATTGGAAGTACCCTTTTTAAAATAGGCCCGTTGTTCTCCATTATAACATATTGCAAAATTTGTCCAGCTTTTAGATACTCTCCATTTAATTCAAGTTGTTTTATAGCACTATTTTCTAATGTATTTCTGTTATGATATTGATCGTAATCTTTCGAAAGTAGTTTGGTAAATACTAGACTTTCGGGTTCGACTTTACGATATTTTAATAGAGAAAGGTTGTCCTTAATTTTTTTGATTATCAAAGATAATTTATTTTGTTTTATATCTTGAATAGAATTACCTTGGGCCAAGATTTCTAAAATTTCATTTTGACACTGTACTAAAAAATCAGGCGTATCATGTCTTCTTCCTTCTATTCCCCTTGTTTTTATAGTCCCATCTTCAAAAACTCCAAAGTATCTATTTAGTACTGGAATATGAGAATTAATCTCAGATGGAAGAAATGCAATCCATTTGTATACTCCTTCAAATGATACATCAAATCCAGTTTCTTTTTTTATTGTTTCTTTTAAGTTGGTATAATCATTGTTAGCAGCACCATCTCTTTTCTTTACCCAAATTGAATCTACTATTCCATGTAAGACGTCAAAATTCATGTCTTCAGCAATATGCATAGTTTGAGAAAGAATATTTCTTGCAAAAGCACAAACAGCAATATGAGCATCTATCCGTCCAAACTTTGCATTACTAAATCCTAAATAGCCAAAAGAGGTTACAAGTATCCATTTTAGAGCTGATTGTCTTTTGTCATAAATATCTTTTAATATTGGATCTGATGTTTTATTTTTTAAATTTTTATATCTTAATCTTTTATCTAATACTATTTCTAATGATACTGGAATTAATCCTTTTTTGTTGCAAATATGATAGTTTAGCTCTGGTACTCTAAATTTAGGATTATCAAAACAACAATCACATAATACAGTCTCTGCGGAAACATTTCTTTTTAACATAATACTTGGATAAAGAGATACGAAATCAAATTCAGCTATTTTTTCATGTAGACCTATTTCTGGTTCTAATATCAGGCCACCTCTATCAGCTAAGAAAAGTTCCAACATATTTTTTGGATGTTCAAATAATATTGGTTTCCATGGTATTAGTAAACCTTTTTTTGTTGCGTTATACAGATGCAAACTGGTTAAACATCTTCCAATTGAAGCTCTTGATGCTTCATGTAATGGGATTCTGCATAACCTTGAAATCTCAAATAAACCTTCTAAGTCGGAGCCTGTTCTGATTGTAAAAGTATTACTTTTATCAATATGAATACGCCCAAATAATTTGATAGTTGATGGCCTAAAATATGTCCTACCATAAGAAAAAAAGGAATTTCCTTTTCTTTCTGGTTTTGTTAAATACATGTTATTGTCTCTGCCAAGACATAAATCGATTTTATTTATTTCTGCTCTGTGAGTCAAATAAGGAAATGTAAAGGAGTCTCCATCTTCTGTAAATATAAAATCTGGATCTATATCTTGAACAATTCTCAATAATTCCTTTAGTAATTTTTTTTCTGATTTGTCTGAAAGATCTACAATATCAATTTTATTTTTGTTGTCAATACTATTAGTATCATTATATTGAACAATGCTAATAGAGTTTAATTCATCTTCTAATTTTATAATTTTACCTTTTGGAAAGTTAAGCTTGATATGTATCTTTTTAAAATATGGTAGATGATAATCGGTAGACCAAATACCATCATTTTTAGCTTCCCAAAGTAGAACAGAATTATCATCAGTTACCTCAAAAAGTCCTAATGGAAATATATCATGGTCAAAAAAATATTTTTGTTCAGGGATTAAATCAACATTGTATAACCTACAATCCTGGTATCCATTCATTTTTTCAATAGTATTTGCTAACTTTAGATTTTTACCATACATAGAAAGTTTCAAGACAATAGATTTTTTTGTATCTATAATTGTTTCATATCTTTTAACAAATTCATATGAGCTAATTGATGATAAAATATTATCATTTTGAACTAATTGTTCCAGTTTAGATATATTATCAGATGCAACATAAAAATAATTTTGCCATTTCTCTTCAATTCGAATATATCTTTTTTTATTATCTGGGAAATTTTTCAATCTAATCCAAAAAATCATTTTATTATTGTCTTTAGAAGGATAGGCATCAAACAGCCAACCAATTGCTGCGGTAATTTTTCTTATTCACCTCTTGTGTTATTATATATCGTTTATTTTGTTTTGTAAAGTAATTCCTTATGATGTTCCAGCAAGATTGACATTAAAGCTGATGTAGTAGAATATTCTTTCCCTTGTACAGTAATAGATGGAGAATATTTGTAACAGCTATTGAGCATTTTATAAAACAAATCTCTATCTTGCTTTCTTAGACAATCTGCATAATTTTTCCATGAATCTATTTCTTTTGTAATAATATTATCATATGGAAAAAGATTAGAGGAAGAAGAATAGGTTTCATTTTCTTTTTTCATCTCTGTAGTAATTGTAGTAGTAAATAATGAAGATTGAAAAAAAAAGATTCATTCCTATTCTTATCTAATGGAGATATTTTTTTATGATGATATAAAGCAATTGAAAACAAAATTGGATTTATTCTTATTGGATTTGCAGCATATGAAGAAGCTGAATTAAAAAGATATGCAATTGAAAACATATGTTGAAAAATTTTTTGTTCTTTTTTACGCAAATATTGTCTATAAAGTTTCCACCTTTTCCCTTCAAGTAGTATAGCTATTCTAAAAGATGGAATTGTTCTTCCCAACTATTTCATCTCTCTGTTTTGTTTGTTTGTTGTTGTGTTTATTTCTGATTTAAGATTATTATCAATAATTTTTCTAAAATCGTCTATTACAACAGGGGAAAAAACAGCAGCAATTATTGATTCTGAAATATCATGTATAGACTTGATGATATGACCCAATAGCCATCTCCTTTCAGAAAGATGTAATTGTTCGTCGGTAGCAAATAAATCTGTGATTATTACAATATTTGATCTATATTTCTGAATCATTTTAGGTAATTTACAAATTATAGTATTTGCAAGTTGGTGAGCAGTAAAAGATCTTGTTATTATAATTCGCTCTAAAGCTGAATTAACATTTATACCATATTTAATGGCATAATCTATAAAGCTGTAAAAATCTAAATGATTTGAGTGACCTCTAATAACGCCATCAATGATTGTAACAGTAGGAGATTCCAGACCACCATAATTCCTTGGTAGTAATGCTTTGATAGTCAGTTTAGGTATTAAATTATAAAAGTTTACAAAAAAAGTAGGTGAACCAATTGTTAAATCAACTAATTGATTTTGCTGTAAATCAAATTTGAATGATTTTAATAGATAATCATGAGCTGATACAAAAAATGTATTTTCAAACTTGTAAAACATTTTAAAAGAAACTCCTATATTGTTTAATAATAAAATTGAATACATATTTTATAATTATGATATAGAAAACCAAATACAATATTATTATATTTCTGTAAATTAGTATATTAAGTTCATGATTTTCTTTTATTTTTCTAAACAATTTATATGCAATTCTTATTATTAAATTTTTAGCCATTCACATAATTTAACCTAACTATAATACTTAAGTTTTATGTTAATTTAACCTAAAATTCAGTATATAATATAATACATTAATAAAATAAAGGTTATATCATACTTTAACCTAAATTAATATATAAAAAATGCCGCAAAAAAAAGGCTGGTCCACTATCCAAATCAGAGAAGATGTTAAAAATAATTTATTAGAATTATATAATAACGATAAAAAAAGACCATCTAATCAAAAATTTACAGCTTATTTAGATCTAATATTAAAAAATACAATAGCGTTTAGTAAACAAATAACAGAATATGGTCCATTTCTTGAATTTAATTCTGCAATTGATAATCACATAGCCGTTAAAGATAATACAATGAATAGACTTGTTACAATATACATTAATTCAAAAAAGAAGGAGCTGCAGTGCGATTTTTGTGAGAAAACTGATTGTTTACACATTGGGTTTTGTTTTGCAGTTCCAGAAATTTACAAGGTATTAATTGAGAATGGTTTTAGGCCAATTAAAAGGAAAAAGATAAAAATATAATTTAAAATTATCTTAAAGATGAAATAAAATGAGTTTTCAAAAAATAAATAACTGATTTTTTAATTGTAGAACATTGTAATTTATGTATCGCAATAAAACCTACAGAAAGTTATCCAAACCAGAATGTTGAAATCCCAAATATGAATGCTATTTACACGGGAAATTTTATAGATAACAAATTCAGAGTATTAGAAGATAAAATAGTAAGAATAAAACATATATTTTTTGTAAATCTTCCAATGTAAAAGAAGAATGAAATTTTGATTCGGATTAGATGAAACAAAATTAATTACTTGCAAATTATCAATAGAAAAAACGATTAGATTGCTAAAATATTGAAGAATGTTTGAATGCTATTGGTTTATTTTATAAAATTAATTAGTTATTGTTTTCCATGTTAGTTAGTAATAATTCTCCAATTTCATTATGTATTTTGAGAAAGTTTAATCCTTTTTCTGTTGTCTTGAATGTGTGGGTTCCATCAAGATATTCTAGTAGATTATTATCTATCAAAATAGATAGATATTCATTTAATTGGTTATAACTTAGAAAAGCTGTGTACATAATTTTTGTCTTGGTGGCTCCTCCATTTGCAGCATCAAGTATATTACCAACTATTTCTGTCCTACTTCTATTTCCCATATTATTAGTAAATGGTTGACTTATTTTAGTATTAACACCACAATAAAAGTTAAGATAATTACAGTAAAACATTCTACACATTACTTACAAATAAAGAATAATAGAGGGCTTTGTTGGCTCAAAATGTATACGGAAATAATCATTCCACTTAATTTTGTAGACAATTTATAGATTAGAGATTTTGATAAAAAAATAATTATATTAATAAAAACAGTTTAGTTGAAATACTCTTTGGATCAGAATAATGGTATGAAGTTATTCATTCATTTTTCTCGATGTTTATTTTTGAAGGTGGATTGCTAGTTAAGATGGATAAACTCGAAACAGAGGTAAATCTTTTGTGTAAAAATTGTCAACATCAAGTGTCAATGCATTTACCTAACTGTACCATATTATCAGACGATAGTTCAAAAACTTGTGATTGTAATAAACCTGAATTTTATAATATAGTAATCTCTGGTAAATATATCGGCTGGACTGAAATTCATTGTAACAGTTGTGGAAAATTAGTTGCGTATATTGACAGCCCTATCGAAAATATTGATGATTTTAAAATTATGTGTAAACACTGTATTATAAATAAGCATTGAATGAGATAAATACCTCGATTAAATAATTGTTGACTATTTGTATAATAATAGAA
>DASQLB010000007.1:0-4835 GCA_035630235.1 Nitrososphaeraceae archaeon
GCAATACGTTGTGAATATCTTGGAATCTCTCGTGTAGCTTCATCAGTTGTTCTTTTTACGTTATTTAATACGTTGTCTAGTGTCTTGTTTATTGCGTCTTGTTGTTGATTTAAGGTGTTAGTTGTTCTTTCGTTGAAATTAGTGTTAGTATTGTTAAATTTAGTTGTATTTTTTTCATTAAATTGTGGTTCATTTACAGCTATATTTTCGTTTACTTTTATATTTTCTTTTGCTGACATGTATATATATACGTTACTAAGGTATACAAACTAATGTAATAATGTCTAGTGTATAGTCATATTTGTTTATTCACAATCAATCAATTCATTTATTTGTTTAATTTGAGGTAATATATTCAGAATTACAAGAATAACGAATCGGATTAAAGTATTAGGATTTGACATAACGATTTAGACATCGTATAAATTTAGTACGTTTGAAACATGAGTAGAAAGTTATTTATATTAATATAAAAGATATTTTTCCTCAAACAGTGAAATTTTTTTGCTAAATAAGGTATCTTTGACTCTTCTGCATATTAATAACCCGATAAATTCATTACTTAAAGTTGAATATCCTTTTTTAGATTGTAATAAGTATATGGGAGAGGTATAAAATCCTAAAGATTGAAAAGCCAACACTATTGAAAGGTTAGGTTGTGCGTTCATTTCTTGTCGAAATAGACCAACAAATCAATGTTCTGAATGTTAAAACTATTATTGCTCTGAACATGCACAAACACATGAACATAGATTTAATCCTAACAGTATACAAAAAGAAAAAGATGACCTTAATAAAATGAGATAAATTCTTTTTTTATTATTAATCTTTTTGTTGGTAACAATAAATGTTGATTAATAGTTTATAATATATAAATAAATATAAAAATTTATGAAAAAGTAATTGAGGTCAAATTATCATCATGGTTGCTTTACTATTTACTTCTTGGTGAGAAAATAACAAATCAATCTTATTTTTCAAATCTTTCAATAATACTGGCTTGTATAAAACAATTTTATTAATATCGATAATGCCTTCGCGCAATTCTTGAATATAGTTTATATCTGCAGGAGTTATGCAAATTATTACGTTATTATCAATTTCCTTTATCTTGTGATATATGTCATTCCATCCATCTTGGGCATTTTCAAATCAAGTATAATCAAATTGTGACTATATTTCCTAAAGTTGTGGAACACTTCTATGGAATTTGTATAAGCCATCTACATTATAGCCCATTACATTCGAGAAATATTTTAAATAAATTAAATATCTATATCATTATCTATTATCATTATTCTTTTATTTTTATTATTCACTAGCTAGATTCTCCGTTTTAGTATTCAATATATTATAATATCGTTGGAGACAATAAGTAATTTTTTTATTAACAAATAAAAGAAAATTAATAGGAACAACAAATTAAATAAAATCTTTTTAGTTAGATTTTTGATTTCTCGTGCAGAAATATTTTATTTGGATAATGGGATAGGACTCACTAATTTTTGTACTTCATTTTTCAAGATTTCTAAACGTATAGGCTTTTCAAGTATTTTATCAATGCTTAGGCTAGAGATTCTGATATTATTATGAATAAGGTCAGTTTTAATGAATGCACTACTAAGTATTATTTTTACTTTACAATTGGTATCTTTTTCTCTAATTTTCTCTATAAAATCTATTCCCGACATCTGAGGCATTCTATAATCTGTTATAATTAGAGAACAATTAGTTATAATATTCTCATCCTTGTTAAGATAATTTAATGCTTCAAGGGGATTATCAAAAACAACTATATTATATCCTACACCCTGTAAACAAGCGCAGAAAAGGTTTAAGATATCATCTTCATCATCGACTAGTAATATATAATTCTGTTTACTCTCAATATTATTTGCTAAAATGATGTAGAAACTCCATTAATATAATATTAATGATGTTGCACCTATTAAGCAAAGCTATTGAGTAATTTATTATTCTATGGATTTTAGGCACTATGAATATAGATTTTTTAAAGGATACTAGATTCGAATAACTCTCTTATAGTTACCTTGCATTTATTTTATACATTAAGAATTATTAAATTTATTTAGTGTTTGAATGGAGAATTGCATTGTTTTGACATGATAGTTTTGGCACGTATGTGTAATGTTTGATGATCTGTCCTATGAGATGTTTTGATTTATTCTTTTCATTACTAATTTATCTTTAGGTCTATCACAATTCATATTTGTATTCAATGCTACAAGATAAAGATGATAAAAATGATTATAACAAAGACAAATAATATGACGATTGACCTTCATTTATATCCACTATTCATATAAATGATTCAGACAATTTATAAACTAAGGATTATTATAACTATAGTGTATATTTATTATTTATGAAGAGTGAATTTGTAGTATCAAAAATTGAGGCTTCTCAAGATGAAAAAACCCCTTTTGTTTATATTGTATTCAGCGATACTAAAACTCCTAGAAGAGGAAATCAACAGCAATCGCCATTTGGAGGTACAGGTATGGCTTTTACATCTCAAGAAGATCTAATGAAAAACTTACCAAAGATGTTTGGTGGTGGTACAGGGTTTGGTGATTCGCCTACATTCAAATTAAGTATACGAGAGTATGACGAATCTGGCTTAAGAGTAGGAGATAAAGTTACGATAGAGATTAAAAAGTCAGATATTAGTGGATTATAATATAATTAGGTATTACAATTATTTACTGTATCCGAAATTTAACTTAATAAATCATACAATAAGAAATATGAAAAAGAATGTATTTTTATTGATATTAATTGGCTTAATTGTATTAAATTTTCTATTATCATTATATGTATTATCTCTAATTTTTAGATAAAGATTAGAGATTTTTACTGCTCTTACAAATGAGATTTTCATGAATATTAAGAATGATTATGAATTAAATTAATCTAACAAAATCGAACACTGAATATAATAAATATATTTATTAAAATCCAATTAAGTAATTTGGTTCAGGGATTCGAATTCTCAAATAACAAATTTAGTGACATAATATAAGTTTTATCATGAAGTAAATCAATCATCGCTAGTTTACTTTCATATTATGTTTGTGATCAAACGAGCTACTGGTATAGCGTTAATATCACTTCTAAACATTTATGTATTCAATATTATATTAATATTAAATATTTCCAAATCTTTTATTTACTGTAAATTTAATTATATGAGTCAGATTATGTTCCTTGAATAAGAGATAAAAGTTATTGGAATAGAAAGCATCATTATCATCATTTGCTGGATTTTGAAATGACTTAGGCATTATCGTTGATATATTGACTGTTATTTATTTATTATATAATGATGGCAATAGAAAATATATATAATCTACTAAAAATACACAGATTATATTATCGAGTTCTAAATACAAGTTAAAGTGCTATAAAATCTTCAACATCATTTTTTATTAGCAATTGTAATGAATTCAAATAAATATAATAATCCTCACTTGCATAAATATATTAATCACGATAAAAAATGACATATAATAAGATACTAGTCCCTTATGATAGTTCAAAACTATCGGATAGTGCATTAGAACATGCTATAAAAATTGCAAAAATGTCTATTAGTTTCTCTGCTGACAATATTGTCAATGTTATATTATTTTATGTAACCCCTGTTATCCATATTCCATCTACTATTGCAACTGTCATATTGAAATCAAATAAAACAGGTGAAACTATTGCGTTGGACCAATATATAAAAGAATTACATCAAGAAATAAAAGAAAATTCTATAAAAATGCTTAATGAAAAAATCAAAAAATATGAAGGTGTTGAAAATGTATCTTTACAATCAAAAGTCATCATTGGAGAACCTGCAGATGAAATTATAAAATATACTAATAATGAAAAAACAGACTTGATTATAATGGGAACTACAGGACTAGGCGGAGTTAAAAAGTTGGTATTTGGAAGTGTTGCTAGAAATGTATCTGAAAAAGCACCTTGTCCAGTAATGTTGATTCGATAATAATTAAATATAAATAAAAATAAAAATAATTATTTTTGGATCTTAGTTAAGAAATATCAGTCTCCAATGTTTACCAATAATGTGAAAGTAGATTATAATAATATAATAACAATCGAAAAACGAATTTTGGAAGAGAGTGTATTTTTGCAAGTATAGACAGGAATTAAATTTACATGATTTCAGTGTTCAATAACACTATTACAAAAAATCAATGATTTCGTTTTTAATAATTAATACAAAATTTGCACATTCATAACCCTCTAAAAAAGATCGAGAATATCATAGGAAGACTAGGGCTAGAAGCACAAATATCATATCTGTAATTAACAAGTGGCATGATGGGACATATTTGTCTGTATTTCAGTGTAGTGTATTCATATTACCTAATTTTATCTGTTTTTGGATTGATTTGTATGTGATTAATATTTGTGGAGGTAGGGATACAAACTGTGGATAGAGCACCCGGGCATGACGTTAATATTAACTTTAAGTATATATTATTGTATAGATATTCATTGTATTAATAATTTCTAATTTAATTATTGTTATTATATTTACCAATTAAGATCAATAGTTTATTTTTAATAAATAAGAATAATTTATTTTTTATTGTTATTCTGTATTAAATAATATAAAATGGAGTTCACTTACATTTTCTATATAATTTAAAATTTATGAACTACTCTTTTTCTTTTCTTTAAGATAAATTAAAAGATTAAATAATATATATATGGTACTCCATAACAAAATGCAAGGAAATACTACCTCCAGTAACATTGATGAACAAAAACTTCATGACTTTATGCTAAAAGCTGGT
>DASQLB010000008.1:0-4387 GCA_035630235.1 Nitrososphaeraceae archaeon
TAATTCATTTATACTTTTTGCTTGTGCAAATGCTGAAATAGTTACTGTAAGAAAAATAACTATAGTTGCAATAAATATTGCTGCTACTATTGTTGATGTCGATGATTGAATCACTACCATCAATCAATAAACTACTCTTTCTTTTGTTTTTCTGCTTCTTATTTTGAATACATATCTTTATCAGAATCTACAATCACTTTATCAGTATTACTTTCTCCTGCCTTTATCATTTACTCCTACGTCTTCATATGTCTCAATTTTTATATCTTCCATTTCCATTGTAATTTTTGTTATAAGAAATAATTTATAGTAAATAAAATTATATAATATAGAATAATTTTATGTATTATTAATAGGAATAATAATATGATATAATGTTATATTGGATTTCCTCGCTGTTATAATCTAATTACTGTATTGATGAGGGCGTTTTGGAAAAACGAAATTATTTTGATTATCTTTAAGGCTAATCTTCTACTACTTTTTTATTTAACAAGAATATTAATATAAGTTATTGTATATTTAATAAATATGAAATATAGAAGCAGCACAGAAATAGTAGCAATGATATTGGATGCTGCAAATGGAGGAACCACTAAAACAAAAATAATGTACAAGGCTTATTTGGGTTATAATCAATTAAAAGAATATCTGACTATCTTGATAGAAAATAACTTGCTAGAATATATAGATGGAGCTCAAATATTCAAGACTACAGAAAAAGGATTATACTATCTTAAAATGTATAATGCAATTGAAGAATTATTACCGAGTAGGATTAAAAATAATTAATAATTTTGGTACTTTAATATTAATAGGACTAATGACTGAAGAATTGAGAGTATAAGGTTGGTACCAGTCTATTTGATCTTATCAAAATTTTTTTGGTTATTATCTTCCACTTCCAGGTAGTCCTATTCCTTTGAACGGAGAACGGTAATCACTCTCTTTTTCTATTCCTTCAGTAGTAGTAACTTTTACTATACTTATATTAGTCTCTGGTTTAGGATAAAAGAAAAATGATTGGCCTGCTTCAAGTAAATCCATATTTTGAATATCCCCTTTTCCCAAGGTAACATTTATTCCTGTAAGAGGGTTTGTTCCTGTATTGGTTACTTTAACTCTATACATAGTACCTGAAATATCTGTGCTATCTTTAATAGCATCAATTTCTAATGAATATGGTTTTCTATTTTGTTCATTCAAAACGAAAAATAAACCTACTATTATAATTATTGAGAAGCCTATAGTTAAATAATAAATTGTTTTCAATTTCTTGGTATGTTTATGTTCTAAATATTAATAAAAAGTATTTGATGCAGATAGATTTAGTTTTGAATAGTATTCATATCATATGTGAGAATAGAAGAAAAGAAAATTGGGAAAAATAATTAAATATTATATATTTTTAACCTAAATTTTGTATTTGAATATTAATCTAATATTTTCTTTTAGTTATCATAACGTCAATTTTATCATCGTTATTTTAAATTTTTTATATGGTACCAGATAAAAGACTCATTAGACTTTTTATATTAATCTGAATCAGTTACGAGGTCAATTTCTAATCTACGTTGTACAAATTTCCATTTACTATTCGCATCCTTCTTTAATGAATCAATATAAGTACCAGACGCCACTACTTCAGGAGTTTTTTTTGCTTCTGTCACTATTAGGTACGACTTGGCGTTAACCATATTATTTGGAGCATCTTCGATAATAATGTTTGTTGATAAATGTCTTTTACCACTTGCAAATTCGCTAGTTACTTGGTTAATCATATTTTTTAGTTCTGTTTTCCCTTTTGCTTCACCAAAAGGGGTGCTCCATACTCCATCATCTGTCCAAGCGTTGGTCCAATCATCTATATTTTTATTATCAAGAGCAATGTTATGTTTAGCAATTAATTCTTGAATATTTATTTTATCTTCAATAGTTATTGTTGAACTTGTTTGTTCAACCTTTGAGCTACTTTGTTCTTTCTGTTCGCTAGAATTTTCTTTTTTAGTAGTTGGTTGTTCCTTTTTCCATCCTTTGGGTAATGTCATAGGATTCAATTAGTTGAACTACTATTTAATTTAAAAGGCTATAAATACAAATCCTATTGGACAAATTGTGTTAAAAATCAATGTCAAGGTGGATCTAATACCAATGTATTAAGACCAAAGTGAATATTGTGCAATAATATAGCCTAAGCTAGACTAAAAAAATCAAATATGTATTATAGAATTATTTTAGCGACACTATCGGACCCTTTGACAGAAATAAAATTTGACTACATGTTTCCAGAACTCGTACAAGCATTTAAGCGATATTTTAAAAGTATATTTCTGATGGGAATGAAAGGATAAACTCTATGCTAATAAAATGTAGTGCGCCGTAAATAAGTATGGGCTAGGCACAGAACTGTACTGGTTCTATATAAAGCCAAAATCATATATTCTAGGTGCCCACATAGAGTGTGAAATAAATAACAATTCAACTATCAAAGATAAGCTATACTCTTATTTTATACGAGTTTTAATCAAATTGTTATAGTTCGATATTTTATTATCTTTATAACGTATTTGACGAAAAATATTGTTACATACAGTTTAAACGATCATGAGATTGAATGGTGAAAACTATCACTATCAAAGACGATGTATACAATAAACTGAAAAATCAGAAAAGAAAAGATTCTTGCAAAGATGGCATCAACAAGGAGTGAATGTAGGTTTTGTCTATAATTAAAGACACAGATCTTCTAATAGATATTTTTGATAAAAACTCCATTAAAGGAACAAAAGATATCAAAAACTAATATTGAGTAGAGAAAACTTTGCTATCACATCAATAACACTATATGAAACTCCCTCTGTGGATTACTCAAATCTTAAAAACCAATTGAGAATTTGTTATCATTTCCTGTATATGATTTTACCAAGGACGATGCTCAACAGGAGCGAAATTTGAGATAGATCTTGAGAAAAAAAGGCAAGAAAATCAAAAGAACTGATATAATGATCGCAGCAACCACAGCTATAATAGGTGCCAATTTGTGTACATTTGATAGAGATTTTAAAGAGTTATAAAATCGATGATTAAGATTATATATTTACTCAAATGATGGAAAATGTATATTAGTGTATTTTTTAGAAAAAATTTTCAGAACTTTGTGTTCTCACAGAAATTGGATTCAAATTATATAATTAAGAATTAGTTTTATCTCGTTATACCTCGGGTCTATTTTTATTCGGTAGGATTGATCTGATGCTTAAATACTGTTACTGATATCTAGGATTATTATGCTACCAGTTTATCAGGCTACCTTCATTCAACTAATTCATTCTTAAAAAAATGATTAGTGAAACACTTTTGATAAATCAAATTTTTTCCCTGTTCGATAAATAGAAAAAATATAATTTAATTAAATGATACTCTATTAATTTAATGTTAACATGGAAAATACTCATGTTATCATCATTTTTCTAAAGTTAACATTTTTACAACATTTTTAATAGCTAAAGATTGTATATGTTAACAAAAATGTTACCATGAATCCACGTTTTACTAATAAATTAGTGAAGAATTTGTTAACATCATTCATTTTGAGCGTGAAATCTATCGAAACCTTTCAAAGATAAAGCGTTGGACTGGGCGGGATTTGCACGCTCGATTCGACGATTGAATCTGTCATATTGTAAGTTGTAATCGAAGATATATTTAGCTCTATCTAGCATTTTAGATTTAGTAGAATCGTATAGAAATTTCACAATAAACCAAGTCCGCCATTTAATGAGTTCGACTATTACCTCTTGCTACTTGCCAATCCTAAATTTTTGTCCAGGTAATCAGCTATATCGTCGAATGTCGCACCAGAATCGTTCAACTCTATCAATAATTCTTTACTTATACCGGCTCGTCGCAATGCGACTAAGGCAGCATATAATTTTCTTTCAGCATTAGTGATACATTTGCCATCCCACCCATAATAAGACATAATGAGCCCCATAACACATCTTCCGCCAACTCCGTCAGTATATCGCTGTCTAATCTGCTGAAAATATTTTCCATAGGTCCGTATTATTTGAGAAATGGATGCTTCTTGTTTTGACTCTTCACTAATAAGGCTAAAATTGGGAATGGGGATTTGTCGCTCTATGTTCTTTGTTAATTCATTTTTATATCTATTTAGAACTTGAGAAACAGGTGTTTCTTGTTTTAATATTTGTCGCTTAGCCATATATTGCCAATTAATAATCACAAACAAACTATTTAGGAGCTATGTGGCTTAGATTTCTACCCAAAGGGTAGTTGGTCGCCTTTTAGATGTTGTGGAGGAAACTATATTTCGGTGGAATGGTGTAGAAATTTCAATACAATCAGATATAGTGCTATTTCATTT
>DASQLB010000009.1:0-2023 GCA_035630235.1 Nitrososphaeraceae archaeon
TTTCCCACATATATGTGACCTATACCTTGTAAGCCAAATATTCCTCCGGTAAATGCTATTAGTGCTGCTGTTCCAGGACTTTTGTATGGTAGTTGGTCTACAATTGATCTATTATCTTTCGCTCCTGTTTGCTGTTGAAGGTCAAATCCACAATTGGAGCATTTTTTATTTTCGTGGTTTAAATCTAATGTCTTACCACAATTGCTGCAAAATTTTGGTCGACTAATCATTCTTATAGTTTGAAATTATAGATTTACAGATTAATAAGGACTCTAATAAGAAAATAGGAAAAATGTTCTAGAAGAAAAGAATATATCTCAGGGTGATGCGATGTTTGAAATTGTTGATTCGCAATAGAACTTCTCAATAGCAAAGGGGAGGAAACAATGAGACTACAAGACATCGATTGATAGTAATAGTTGTCAAATACAAGTATTCCCAAAAATCTCTCGATCTTCCTCTACTAAATTAATAAAATACTACTACCATCCATCCATTTTCTATTGCATCTTTTTAATTAACAACAATAAATGATAACAACAACTTCAGAACGTAGAATGAGAAATTAAGATCAGATATATTATTTGTACTATATTTCTTTATATGATGTATTGACAAATATTAATTCTATAAATATTATAATCTTATTCATTCATTTTAAAAATAATATATAATATATAAAAGTTACATATAAACATGAAACTACAAATATTTTATAATAATATTATTTAGTTTATTTGATACAAAATTCTTTTTGTTTAATTAAACGGCCCTATTTCCTTCTAAATAAAATCTTCTAATATCTTATTATTTTGATGGTATACAATAAATTTAAGTATATTAGAATACTTTTCTATATAATTTTTAAAAATGTTGTTGTTCATATTCCTACTATGAGACAGATTTATTCTGTTATCATCAAATTATATAGAAAAAAAGGGGGAAAAATAAGTTGAAAAGTAATAAATTAGATTCAAAAAATTATGATAGTGAACGAGTTATAGAGAGTGGTGATATCTTTTTCTTTTATAGACCAAAAATTGATACTGAGGAAGTACACGATATAGACGATGTTCAACGGTTTTATATGATAACTTGTAAAGATATTAACGACGACGACGAAAATAAAAATAGAAATAAAAATTATCGGCTTTTTTTGTTAGGTAGCAAGAAAATGCCAGAGATAGTAGAAAGAAAATCTGGCTCAGAAGAAAGAAATTGGGCTTTAAATATACTAACTACTTCTAATGCCGATAAAATACATAGTGAACTTCTCATACCAGCCGAATATACTACGAAAACAAGAGGAAAAAGAAGACTTTCGCCAGCACAACCCGCTGGAGAAGGAAAATATTCAATTATTAAACATGATGGTCATACTGAATTAGCTTATATTCTAGAAATACCAGAAAATCCAGGTAAGACTCAATTAGAATTTGAAATAAAGAAAGAGGCAAGCTATATTGTATCTGTAAAGAATCCTGAAATCTTTATTCCTGGCTATGCTGCATTTTCGAAAAAAGATAAAAAACCTGATTATCCAAAACATATTAAGGAAAAGTTTGGAGAAAAGCGATGGATAAATGTAGATGATCCTGAGATACTTGACTATGAAAATACACAACTTTTGCTAATTGGTGCCAGGAAAAGAAATGTTGAGGAAGAACTTGGCATAGAAATAGATGAAGAAAGAGAGAACAAAATTAGTACAGACATATTCAAAGAACTCAAGATAAAGAAAGAAGAAATTCCTCTACAATCCTTTCTGAAAGGTAAATTTCCAAAAAAAGAAGAAATCCCTATGGCACAAGGTATAAAGGAAATACCAAGTAAAAATGCTCCTGGAGTAGAAGGAGGTAAAAAAGGAGGTAAGGTTGCAACAACAAAATCTTCATCAGCAGCTGCTATTGCTAAAATACTTGCAGGAATAAGTCTTCCAATAAACAAATCAGATCTATTAAAATTTGCTCACAAGAATAAGACACAAGTAAAGGAATCAGATAAAATACTTGATATACTTGAT
>DASQLB010000010.1:0-34576 GCA_035630235.1 Nitrososphaeraceae archaeon
TGAAATTTGAAAATCCAAATTCTATTTTACACATAATATATCCAACTACCTGATTTGTTATTTCTGCTACAATAAATGCTTCAGGCAATTCTGCTAGAATAGAAGTAAAAAAATAATCAGAATAATGTTCTGGAAGTGTTATCATGTTTATATTAATAACAAATGGAAGATCTCTTTCTTCGCAATTACGAATAACATAATCACCAACACTCCTAAGAATAGATTGCAATTTCTATATTTAACTTGACAAGGTATTTAACTTTATATACAAGAACAAAATCATAGTGTGTTTTAAAATAAATAGATTGTAGTTAACTTAAATATCAAAAATAATTCTTATTGTTTTATAAAAAATGTAATATTAGGATCAGGACTTATCATAACTTTACTCGATTTTCCATAACGTGCTACCATATTTTGTAATACCTCTTTAACATTATTAAAAGTGTTAAATCCTAATTTAGTTTTGCTATAATAATACGGTATTGATGAAACGAGCCCAAGGTAATATTCATTTTTTAAATTCTCAAGATAAATCAAATGCTCTAGTCCATTTACATACTTGATTTTTTTTATTTCAGAGAGATTCAATCTACCTTCTAAATACATAGTTAAAGCACCATCACCGATACCTTTACTATTTTCTGCTAGTAAAACAGCTGTTCCATGATTCTTCAAAATTCCTATAGAGTTCCATAATGAATTTAATGAGTTTGTTAGAGTGATATGATACTCAGGTTCCGAACCTGCGCTAATAATTAAAGCCTTTTGTTCATTGAGATTAAAATTAGTATTTGATTTAAAATCTAAAATTGCTGATTTAATAAATGTTGAATTAAAGCCGTAATAAAGACGAGAAATTCCATATTGATTAGATAAAACCTCGATAGAACAGAAACCTAATTTATCATAAAACTCTAACGCTACTTTGAGTGGTTCGCCTAGTTCACCAGAATTAGGTCTTATAATTTCATTAGAATGAAAAATTTCATCCATCAAATTATGTACAAAACTTCTTAACAACATTGAAGGAGTCCCACTGAATCCAAAAAGCGGTTCATACCCAATCTTTGATATAAAAATAACACTATCAAATTTTTTGATTTTTTCATAAAAATCTTTTTTCTCAATTCGGAAAATTTTGAAATTTTCGTCGTAATAATCTTTAATTTGCAGGAAATAGTCAGAAATAGTTCCAATTTCAATTTCCTTTGTTATATCGTGTTTATTAGATTCTATCAATAAAGATATGATTTTTAATATAGACCTTGAAGAAGATAATGGAAAAATAAGAGTTTTCTTTGAAAACTTAATCTCAGTTAGAATTTCTTTTATATCGTCATCAGATAACAAATTTAACTCTGGATAGGAGCTCAGTAAATTTTCTTGTTTTATATCTAAAACTACATCTGTTGAGCCATAACCAAGCCATATCTCTGGCATTGATATTATTGTAAAGAATTAAAATAAATCTTTTTCATAGTATAGATAATGAAGAATATTTATACAACTAACCTTGCAAAATTCTTAATATAATCTAATTCTTTAAAGTTTGGGAATTTTAAACTAGTGAGTGGTAAAAAATAGTAATTTTATCTTGTTTTAAGGTTAATGCAAAGTTTTCCTGGAATATTTCATTATACGATCATAGCATTAAGAGATATAATTCAAACAGATCTCCAATTAGATCTTGCTACAATTCCTACTTCTAGATTGATTTTTACTTCTCCACTAGCTTATGAAATGTTTTAGCCTAAAATTTCTATTTGATAGGGAAGGAATGGTTACGGATTAATAGTTTAATTGAATGTAATTTGGAAAATTCATAGAAAATATTATTGACGTAATTACTGCATGATAATGATAATCCTAAGATTTGCCAATTAAATAATAGAAAAAATGAAAGAATAGGTAAAAATGTTTTATGTATAATTTTAAAAAGCGATTAGATAACAATAAAAAATTTTAATGCAAAGGAATAACTTTAAACTTTTTATTAACTATCGTACTGAGTATTATTTTAAAAAAATCATACGTAAATAATAAAAAAAATAGTTTACAAAAATAATTACCCTTCATATATCATGAGATTTTTTTCTTCTAACAAATTATGAAGATTATGTACAGCACGATATACTTCTGCTTCTTTCTTAGCCCCTGTACAAACTAACTTCCCACTTGCAAACAAAAGTATAACTGTTTTTGGATCTAACATTCTATGTATTAATCCTGGAAATTGTTCAGGTTCATACATACTCCGCGGAAGAATTCTAGCAGCTAATTCTAAGTGAATTTTACCTCCTAGACTTGCAGATGCAACTATATTTTGTATTTCAATTATGGGTTCATTTTCAATTTGAATACTTCCTTTTTTCAGCTTTTGAACGACACTTTTAACTGCTTTTATTGCTTGATCTTCTGATTTAGCTCCTGTACATACCATTTTTCCAGAGCTAAAAATTAAAGTAGCAGTTTTTGGAGATTTGAGCCTAAAAACAAGACCCGGAAATTGGTCGGGGTGATATTCAACATCTGGAAATATTTGTGTAATTTGATTTAAGTTAACTGTTTGATTTATAGTTGCAGAAGCAACAACATTTTCAATACTTACAATGGGTTTAGTTTGCGGCATACAGGTATGCGTTCTGTGAACTATATAAATATATTATATAAACTTTTATAAAATGATTTTAGAAATTTGCATTATTTAAAGTCATGATTTATAGTTAAAATAACGTTATATAATAATAATTTCTATTCATTAATGTCATTTAGAATAGATAAAGATTCACTAGGAGAAGTCAAGGTACCGGAAAATGCATATTATGGTCCATTTACAGTTCGTGCAATTGAACAGTACAAAGTAACGGGATATAAATCTCATATTAACCTCATAAAAGCTTATGTTATGATTAAACGGGCAGCAGCATTAACTAATTTTGAATTGCAAGTCTTAGATGAGGGAATTGCCAAAGTAATTATTCAAGCTTCCGATGAAATTTTATCAGGACAATTCTTAGATCAATTTATTGTAGATGCAATTAATTCAGGAGCTGGTACTGCTTTTAATATGAATACAAACGAAATAATCGCAAATCGCGCTTTAGAAATTCTAGGAAAGAGTAAAGGTGATTATATGACAATTAACCCTAATGACCATGTCAACATGTCTCAATCAAGTAATGATACATTTCCAACAGCGATGCATATTGCGATATTGATTAACATTAAGTTAATTATAAAATCTCTTGATATACTGATTGCATCTTTGAAAATCAAATCTATGGATTTTAAAAATATTATAAAAATTGGAAGAACTCATCTAATGGATGCAATTCCTGTAACATTGGGTTCTGAGTTTGAGGTATATGTATATTCCCTAGAGAGAGCTAAAGAAGTAATTATCGATAATCAAAGAAAATTAGAGTTCATTGGAATAGGCGGGACAGCAGTTGGAACTGGTGTCAATACACCTAAAGGCTATCGAGAAAAAATTGTTAAACATCTTTCCGACATTTCTGGCCTAAATTTAAAAATGTCTGAAAACCTTCACTTTTTCCTCCAAAGTAAATTCGATGTAGCTAATTTTTCATCAGGATTAAGAAACTTGGCACTTGAACTAATAAAAATAGCTAACGATTTAAGACTTATGGCTTCTGGTCCCCTAGCAGGTTTGGCTGAAATATACATTCCAGCAGTTCATGCAGGTTCTTCAATTATGCCAGGAAAGGTCAATCCTTCTTTGGCTGAATGTTTAAACATGATTTGTTTTGATATCATAGGAAAGGATGTTTCTGTAGCCATGTCTGCACAAGCGGGACAGTTTGAATTAAATGTAATGATGCCAGGAATGCTTAAGAATGTATTAGATGCCACTGATATGTTAATAAATTTCTTACCAATTTTCGCATCAAATTTTGTTAATGGAATTCAAGCAAATTCTGAAAAATTAAAACAACAAGTGGAAAAAAGTCCTATTCTCATAACTTTATTAAATCCATATATTGGATATTTGAAGGCAGCAGAAATCTATAAAGAGTCTTTAAAAACGGGTAGAGGGATACGAGAACTTATTTTAGAAAAAAATTTGATGAAGAAAGAGGAATTAGAAGATGCTTTATCTTATGAAAGAATCATAGGAATAATTTAAATTTCAATTTTGGTGAATAACATTAAATCTTTTACAGATATGAAATAAGTATTATTATTATAAAGAAGGTTAGGAAAATAGTTTGGATAGTGCAGTAGTAGTACTTAATTACAATTGAGACTAAAGTAAATCATGTCAAATTTTGTTGTCCAAGGATACATCTGGATTTGACAATGAAGATCTGAAATAATGTTTAGAGAAATTTTGTATATTATAATCTAACCATATACATATTTTAATTATTATATTTTTTATTAAAATTTTTGAGATGATCATTATCATATATGTTTTTTCCTAAAGATTATACTTTATAAAAAAAATATAAGTTTGAAATAGCACTTAGTTTCTATAAATTATATATTAGATATTATCTAATTTCTTATATTGCAGAAATTTATTTAGTAAACATGCATCCAGAGGACCTTAATAAAATTTGGTTTTGTGAAGATTGTCAAAGTAGTTTTTTTTTCAATTCAGATGCTGAAGATCATAAAGAAAAGACTGGACATATAAAAATGAGAAAATTTAGTTCTGTATCAGGTGGCGTTATACCAAAATAAAAAATTGGTTTTGCTTATTTGCTCCAATCTCCTTATGTAGTCTATAGATTCATTTAAATTATATAATTATGATTGCTGAGAATTTTAAAGTTTGTATTTATTTTTAATGTGAGACTAAATAATGTAGTAAGATAAACTTTTTTCCATAAAGAACTTTTAAAAATACTGGATTAAATCTTTTTTTACGTACACCTTTAGAATTTTACAATATTTTATTAATTAATTATAAGGTCGTAAATCATATTAGTTATGAATATAAAAATAATGAACATTAATCCAGTCTGAAACAAATGAACGAGAGACAATTACATCAACAAAATAAATAATTTATTGATCTCACAATTGAAAATTAGAATATTAACGATATCTTATCATATATTAATATAAAACTAAACGATCTTTTCTAAATCACCTATTTTTTCTGACAATAGATCAAAACCTTGTTGCCAAAAACTTTTATTAGAAATATCTAAACCAATTTCAGTTAGTAGAGTTTCTGGTTTTTTTGATCCGCCTGCAGAAAGTAAATTTAAATATTTTGGGATAAAAGATTTTCCTTCTTTTTTATACATATGAAATAATGATAAAACTAGAAGATTGCCGAAAGCATATGCATAACAATAAAAAGGAGTATGATAAAAATGTGGAATATATGTCCATTCCCACATAAAATCATCTGAAACAATTACGGAATTTCCAAACTGATCCTGGAGATTTTTTTTATATAAAGTAGAAACATTATCAATATTAGCATTGCTTTCGATGACCTCATTATGTGCATCAATTTCAAATAAAGTAAAATATGACTGTCTCATAATAGTTGCATACATATCATCTATTTGTTCTGCTAATAGAATAGATCTTTCATCTTCTGTCATTTCTTCTGCTAATTTTTCATTCAACAACATCTCAGCAAAGACAGAAGCAGTTTCAGCTAACGGAAGAGGAGCATGAGAGACAGCAATTGGGAGGTTTGAAGAACAAATACTATGTATAGCATGTCCAAATTCATGAGCCATTGTAGAGATATCACGATACATACCATCATAATTCAATAAAACATAGGGAGTAAGTTTAGGGGTGATAGTAGAACAAAATGCTCCGCTCATCTTTCCCTTCCTTATTTCTGAATCAACATGATTTTTATTAAAAACTATTCTAGCATAATCTCGAAATTTAGGATCAAATGACTCAAAAACGTTCAAAACTATGTTTACTGCTTGCTCGTAGGTATATCTCTTTTGTACCATTCCTTTTTTAACAAGAGGTGCGTACAAGTGATAACGTTCTAATTTTTTTAATTTTAACATTTTTGCTTTTAAATTGAAATACTTATGAAAAATAAATGAATTCCTCTTACAGGTGTCCAATAATGTAGACACTACACCGTCACTTATATCATTATAAACATTTCTTACAGAAATAGGTGAATCAAATCCACGGATTTTAATATTTTCATCATGCCATTGTACTATTAAATTCAAATATATCTCACCTAAAACTCCACTATTATTTTCATATACATTGAACAATGATTTATAGGCGGCTTTTCTTTCTTCTGATTTGTTACTTCTAACAAGTGACATCAGTTTTTCCTTATTGATATATTTTTTTCTTGTTATCTTGTTATTTTTCTTTATATTAAGAACAAATTCAAAACTATTAGTCATTCGATCATATATTTTTACTAATGCGTTTGGTCCAGTTACTTCAAATATATTAACTATTTTTTCTTCCTTTTCAGATAAGGTATATTTGCCTAAAATTCTTTTATGGGTAAGAAAGTGTTTATATACTGGATTGATGGTTTGGATTATTCTATTTGCATCTTTTTCTGTTAGAATATTTTTGAACCATATATCAAAAAAGATCAATTTATTAGAGATTTCAGTACCTAATAACTCCATTTCAGTAACTAATGCAGAATACTCATTAGAAGAAGTATTGGATGAATATTGCAAATGTGCAAAACCTGTTACCATATTTAACCTCTCTGAAATCTTTTCTAATTGTATTAACATTTCCGAAAATTTTTGTGTAGATATATTATTGTTAAGTAATTTGCGGTTATTTTCAAATTTTTTGACATCATCATGCAAATATTTTAAATAATTTTTAATACTATTTTTTCTCTCATCGACGAGTTCTGACAAATCCCAATGTCCTATCTTTGGTTTTTGTAATAAATTCATAGCATATAAAAAAATTATATTCTTGTATTAATAGTTATCAATTCAGAGATCTTAGTCTAATTGTAAAGTTTGTTGAATTACGATTATAAATCTAATTACAAGTATATTATACCGTTAATTAAGAAATTATTACTATCTGAATCAAATATTGTTTTATAGAATAATTTATCTCAAATCTTCCAACAAACTATCGTCACGATAATTATTTGGATCCAATCTAAACCCTTTTGTATTTTCGTAAGGAATATCACTTAATTTAAGATGGTAGTCCAGATTTCGCCTTTTAAATTGCTTCGTAAGCCATAAAACGAATCGCTGTTCAAAGGTTATACCTTCTTCCTCGGAAATTTCCGGAAAATTTACTATCAATTGTTCCATAAGGGAAAGGTCGAAATATATGTTGAAGAAATCCCATCCTAAAGCAGCGCCATTAGATGAAACTTCACAATTAAATTCCGAGCTAACCGAAAATTGCAAATATTCTATTAATTCAATAATTTTCTTTCTTTCTTTATCAAAATTCAAACAAGAACCAGATATTACAATACTCGGCGGTTTTTCTGCGAATTTTTTCAATATTGTATTTACAAAATTAGAATATAAAAACAAAGCTAAAAATTATTTATTATTTGAATTGTTTTTAATATCGGTCTAATAAAAATTAAGACATGCACTGTTAAATCTAATAATTGTAATTGGTAACACAAATAGATGTAAAATATCCTTTAGGTTTTTAGTTATTAAGAACGAAAATGACAATAAATAATTCAACAGAATTAATGAATGCATTAATATGATTAACACTTCTATGATTTTTAGTATGCAAGAATGCTGAGAATGAGTCTCTTTCATAGATGTCGCGATAAGATATTTTCTGGAAGTTCAATTATACACATCTGGTACGATTATTTATATCTTAATTACTTCTAATTCAACACCCTTAACTAGATTCATTATTCTTTGTTTTTCATTGCCTAAACCCTTTTGATCAATTATTATATGTGTAACCTTTTCATAACATTTTGAGATCATTTGATTTAGCATTTCTTGATCAATATGTACTAAATCGTATTTACTTGCTATATGACCTATCCCATATTCAGTATTAAGTATTAATTTGTTAAATTTTGAACCATAATGATTTCCTCCTAATCCTATTCCAATATATTTTGTATTAGGAATCTTTTTTGTTAATGTATCTAATAAAGAATCACATACGAATGATGCATTCTCAATACTACTCCATTGGTCTTCAGAGGAACCTATTTCAACAAACATAATAGGTTTTTTTATACTAGTGGGACCGTGATGTGTTGTTTCTATAGTTATGTCACACAACGGAACTTTTTCTCTTAATTGAAATATTTTTACAAGGTAAGTCTTTTGTAGTGATGGATATGCAATTCCTAACTCAAATTTATTTCCACCATAAGAATTTATAAAATAATTTCCGGTAAAATGACAAGTCAAAGATGGAATCTTGCTTTTTGATTGATGTCTTGAAAGAAAAATCAAAGCATCGGTTTTGTAACCTATGGTATCTAGATTATCAGCATATATCAAAGGGGTTTTAGATACAAGCATAGAAATATTATCGTACATAGAAGAAGTAAAATAGAAATCTTTTATTTCTTTGAATTTTTTGTATTCTTGTAAATATTCTATCATTGTTTTACTCGCTGGATCCATTTCCGATGTGATTAAGGTAAACAACATATTGATC
This sequence comes from Nitrososphaeraceae archaeon, assembly GCA_035630235.1. Taxonomy (GTDB): domain Archaea; phylum Thermoproteota; class Nitrososphaeria; order Nitrososphaerales; family Nitrososphaeraceae; genus TH1177. The sequence goes on from DASQLB010000010.1 coordinate 8,626, forward strand.
AAATTATGTAAAAAAAGTATAATATTATAGTAATTATATCCATTATTAAATTATTAAATTTGGATCCAAAACATTTAACATTAACGCACAACACTTTACAGTATGAGTAATTGGGAAGAAAGTAATCGAGATGATCGCGATGATTTAAGTATTCTTACATTTCCCAATATAAAATACCTGGTAGATGGTTTAAATGTATTGCTTCAAACTAATCTGGATGGTGAAAAGAGATCTCAGGTTATTAGTTTAAGAGAAAAATTAATCAATAGATCCAGTTCAATCATAAATGATTTTAACTAATTCTTAACTTATCTTTTGAACACTTATTGTGACTTACGATCTTTTACAGTATCTCGTAAGTGAGTTAAGGATCGAATTTGACCACCATTGATTTTTTTATACAATGACCAATATATTTCACGGTTAACATCATTTCTATCTTTTAATACTTTCAAATGGTATCTCATTGCTCTTATTTTTTTTACGTACAACTCTTTTTTTCCTGTTCTTGCTGTTTTACGACCCTTCTTAGAACCAGCACCGGTTCCATGTTTCTTTTTTATTTCCAATTTGGCTTTAGCTTTACCTCGAGAAGTCCCTTTGGGCTTGGATGTCCATATAACACCATTTTTAATTAAAGATCTTATATCTTCCCTTGTTATAGAATCGGCTATATCATCTAGCTTATCAGGCTCGAATTTAACCCTATTAGAACCAACATTTAGCATTCTAGCGACTAATTCTCGTTTCTTTTTAAGATTTACAACCAATATCTATTCATTCTCCTTTCCTAGAGACTTATTTTGTGCTTTCGAGTCTTTCCCTGGGTTCAACACTTTAAATCCCAATTCAGCTGCTCTAGTCAAAATTTGTTTTCTCTTAAATTTTCCAACAATATGACCTATTCTTACTGCATCTTTTTGGGTATCTAAGAATAGAAGATTATTAGTATTATATACTAAATTATCAGTATATCCTGATGGATGAAGCCCCCTACCGAGCTTTGGACCTCTATATCCAACTTTCACTAATTGAGGGACTCCAGAAACTTGTCGTCTCATTTTATTATCTTTCCCTTTGGGCTTCCTCCAGTTTTCTGCAAGCCTATCATATCTCCAGCTTTCTTGTCTTACAAATTTAGGTCGATGTTCTGATACTTTTTTCCGTTTTTCTAGCAGTTCCTTATTAATAACCATGAGTAAGCAGTAAATAGAATTTTAAATTTCAATAAATACGTTTCCCTCTAAAGTTAAAAGATGTAAATTAGTAAATATCTTAAATATTAAATAGCATAAAGGTTAATAATTACAAAAAAAAATATATTTATGGGAAAATATGAATTACCTGCAGTACCGTATAATTACGATGCACTAGAACCATATATTGACGCCAGAACAATGGAAATACATCATACAAAACACCATCAAACATATACAGATAAACTTAATGCAGCACTTGAGAAATGTCCTACTGAAATTCAAGAAAAAGATATAGTGGAAATATTATCCAATCTTGATCAAGTTCCAGCTGATCAAAAAAGTGCAATCAACTTTAATGGAGGAGGATTTGATAATCATAGAATATTCTGGCATAACATGAAAGCAAACGGGGGAGGAGAGCCAACCGGCTCTATTGCTGATGCAATAAAATCGTCATTTGGAAGTTTTTCCGAATTTAAAGAAAAATTTTCATCTACAACGGTCTTGATTCAAGGTAGTGGTTGGGGTTGGCTTGTTTATAATCCATCCACCAACAAAGTAGAATACAAGTCAATGCCAAATCAAACAAGTCCTAGAACAGAAGGTTTGATACCGCTTTTAGGATGTGATGTATGGGAACATGCATACTACCTCAAGTATCAGAACAAACGACCTGACTACATTTCTGCTTGGTGGAATGTTATTAATTGGGAGGACGTTTCGCAACGTTATGATAAGGTCACTGGATGAAGAATCCTTCCTCAATTATTTTTATACTAAATCAAACATACTGTTAAACAATAAGAAAATATGATATGATTTTATTAATCAATAACTTGAATGTGTTATAATCATTATTATCTGATGTGAATTCTAAATGAAATATATTATTATTTTTCAGAAATATAAATTCATCCTTCATTATAATTAACCCGGGTTGTGGAGAAAATGAATATTGTATATATTTATTTATATTAGACGTATCTTCTATATTTGATATTTTTATATTTATCATAGTTTTATTTAGTTTTTCTAAATATGATTTAAAGTGGTTAGAAAAAGTGTCTTCTGGATCTAGAATTTTTAATTTAATAGTAAAATACTCCTGAAATGCATCTACAGGAGACTTTAATGGAGATATGAAACTAGTTATTATAAAGAGATCATTATCAGAAAACTGATCTTTAAATTCAACATATGTCCAATCGGATGGATACATTAATTCCAGAGAATGGTTTTTATTTTGATATAGTTTAAAATCGTTTGTAGATAGTTCCGCAAAAATTTGATTAAAATTAAATAGTAATAATAAAAAAGATTGTAATAATATGACCGACCAAAATAAATTCATTTATATTCTTTATAAATTAATAATTTTGGTCCAATTTTAGGGAACAACTACTCCAAGATTATTTGTTAGGTATAAAAATAGAAAATTTAGGTAAGAGATACTTCAATATAAACATCATCAGGTATTCTCAATCTCATAAGTTGCCTAATAGCTTTGTCATCTGCTCCTAAATCAATTACTCGTCTATGTATCCTTAATTCGTATTTATCCCATGTATTTGTTCCTTGTCCACAGGGAGATTTCCTTGTTACTACTTTCATTTTTTTTGTAGGCAGTGGATAAGGACCTTTTAAATTTATACCACTTTTTTCACCTATTCCTTTTATTTCAGAACAAACACCTTCTAATGTAGAAAGATTGGTGCTTGTTAATTTTATTCTAGCTTCCTGGGGCATTGTAAGAATTCACTTTTACTTCTTTTCGTATTTTTCTGTAATTGATTTAACAACTCCAGCGGCTATTGTAGTACCCATGTCTCTTAATGCAAATCTCCCTATTTCAGGAAATTCTTTGAAAGTTTCTATTGCAAGAGGCCTAACTGGTCTAATTCTTACAATTGCTGCATCTCCCGTTTTAAGAAATTTTGGTTTTTCTTCCAATACTCCACCAGTTTTAGGATCAATTTTGGCAACAAAATCAGATAAAGTCGCTGCGACTTGAGCTGTATGAGCATGTAATACAGGAGTGTAACCTGGTGCCATAGCAGTAGGATGGTGAATTACTATTATTTGAGCTTCAAATTCTTTAGCGACACTTGGAGGCTTATCTGGATGACCTATAACATCCCCTCTATGGATAGATTTTTTGTCAATTCCTCTTAAATTAAATCCTATATTATCACCAGCTTCGGCGGAATTCATCTGGGTATGATGAGTTTCTATAGATTTGACTTCTCCCGTTACTCCTGCAGGCATGACTATCACTTTATCATTAGCCTTAACAACACCTGTTTCCACTCTGCCTACTGGAACAGTACCTACACCAGTAATTGAATATACATCTTGAATTGGAATTCTCAAAGGTTTCCCAATTGGTTTTTCTGGAGGATCAAAAGAATCTAGTGCTTCTAACAATGTAGGCCCTTTATACCATCCCATATTTTCGGATTTTTTGGCTAAATTATCACCTTTCCATCCCGATACAGGGACAAAATTTACTTTACTAGTATTATAACCTACCATCTTTAGCATTTTTTCTGCAATTCCTTTAACTTCATTATATCTTGCTTCTGAATAATTGGAATCATCCATTTTATTTAATGCAACTACTACTTGTCCTACTCCCAATGTTCTGCATAGAAATGCATGTTCTCGTGCTTGACCTCCTGGTTCTGTTGCGGCTTCTGTTTCTCCGGGTTTTGTAGAAACAACCAATATAGCCACATCAGCTTCTGAGGCACCTGTTATCATATTTTTGATAAAGTCCCTATGACCAGGGGCATCAATTAAAGTAAAGAAGAATTTTGTAGTTTCAAATTTTTGAAAAGCTAAATCTATGGTAATTCCTCGATCTCTTTCGTCCTTAATACTATCTAAAACCCATGCGTATTTGAAAGTATCACCTTTACCTGTAGCTTCTGATTCCTTTGCAAACTGTTCTATAGTTCTTTGATCAATAACTCCTAAGTCAACCATTAAATGGCCGACAATTGTAGATTTACCATTATCTACATGTCCTGTAACCACGAGATTCATATGTGGTTTCTTACTTGAGCTCATATACGGAAGGAGTATTCACCTGCTTTATTTATATTTCGATTACCAAAATTGAATTTCATACGAAGAGACTATAAAAAATGTATTTTACTATAATAAACAATTACAGTAAAATACATTAATAGTAAACGATTACATATTTTTTAATTGAATAATTACAAAAAACTTTCTGATAATGAAGTTGAAGCTAAATTAAAAGAAACAAATAACTGGAAAATCGAGAATAATAAATTATGTAAATCTTTTGAATTTAAAAATTTTATCCAAGCCTTTGGTTTCATTACAAAAATAGCATTAGAATCAGAGAAATTAGATCACCATCCAGAACTATTTAATGTTTTTAACAAAGTGAATATTTTTTTATCTACACACGATATTAATGGGTTAAGTGAATATGATTTCTTATTGGCCAAGAAAATTGATAGCCTTTAAAAATACTCAATTATTACTTAATTAAATATTAATAAATATTACAATAGACTCTGACTTGAGCAGTAAAAACTAGAAATAGGATTATTCTATTTGTTTTATAAATTAGAGTTGAAAGAATTAAAACATCCGCTATTGTATCTATCTACTCTTCGTATTTGTACCTTCTTCTCCGTCTCAGTTTATTGAAACTTTCATGGCAATAATGATATTTAGAGATTAGAATAAGAAGTATGCTTCTGTTTGCAATTGGATACAGAGGTTTGTTTATATTGTGTCTACAAACATAAAAAAACTTCTGCTTTCATAATTTATGCAACTGTTGTTGAGATTGGTAGCGAACACTTTTGGGTATAGGTTTGTATAGAACCAATACATTGTTCTGTACTTGAAATCTGTCTTTCAGAAGAAAGAAATGCTTGTTGTCGAAAAATTCATCAGAACATTCGTGAAAATATAGAAAACATACTATATATACTGATTGATACACATAACATGATAAAGCGTGTCATGTCTTGCGATTGAAACACTATTTACATTCTTCTTTATAGAAAAGTTTGATAAAAAGAGTCAATCAATACTTCAGGACAGAATCGAGAATTTCGATGATTGCTATCCATTTATCAGAAATGGTTGTAACTTATTATATGTATATGAATGGATAAAATTCTTTGTATCTATGTAAAAACTCCCCCAAAGTAACAAATAAACGATTGCAAAATTAGCTTCAGAAGTAAGAATTGCCTTTAATTCGACAAAAAACGGTATAACGAAGTATATAAAGTTTTTAAGAAAAGTTAACAAAAAACACCCTCTTAGGATTTGGAATGCAGATAAACCGTGTATTTTATATATTATTTTTTTAACATGTTGGATAGTAGGACTATTATCAGAACAACATGACCATTATAAGGACAAATAACAAAGAAAATTGAGGATTATTATCCCTCTATTTAAATTGATGAATGCAATCTATTTCATGGTTATAACTGGAAACAATTCTTTGTATCTACGTTTAATGATACGACATTTAAGAAGAATTATTTTATTAACAGATAGTATGAAAGAATTGTCTATATCCTAAATTAGAGCATCGTAATACCTGAGTTTTTATATATCTGCATATAAGGTGAATTCGTGTGGATGAGGTCTTAAGGTAACTTCTCTATATTCATTTGTTGAATGCTCTATCAATCTATCAATTATTGATCCATCGAATACGGGTTTAAGAAACTCTCTATCACAATCCAAAGCATGAGATGCGTCCAATAAACTAGTTGGTAATTGTTTTATTCCAAGTTGACGCCTTCGTTTGGATGTCATTTTAAAAATATCTTCATCAATAGGATCGCCGATAGATGTTTTTTTCTTTATTCCATCTAAACCAGCTGCAACGATACAAGAAAAAGCTAGATATGGATTACACGATGGGTCAGGAGCACGAAATTCGATTCTTTTCATATTTGCAAATTTTTCTCCTCTAAAATGTCCTGGAATACGTATGATAGCTGATCTATTGCTAGTACTCCAAGCAACATATACAGGAGCTTCGTATCCTGGAACTAATCGCCTATATGAATTGGTAGTGGGTGCTACGATTGCGGCAAGAGCAAAAGAATGATCTAATATACCACCACAAAAATATCTAGCTAATTCAGAAATTTCAGCATATTCATCATTTTGATCAAAAAACAGGTTAGAGTTATTATTCCAAAGACTGATATTCACATGTAATCCAGACCCATTATCAAGTGCGATTGGCTTTGGCATCATAGTAGCTATCATGTTATGTTTCTTGGCAACATTTTTTACAATGTATTTATAACTTTGGACCGAATCTGCGGCATTCACTAATGTATCATATCTTATATCTATTTCACACTGTCCAGCTGTTGCAACTTCATGATGATGTGCATCACATGCAATACCAAAATTATTGCTAAGAATGTCTACACATTCATTGCGGAAGTCTATTAAACTATCTCCTGGGGCACTGGGAAGATATCCTTCTTTTAGATTAAGAGTATAACCAGATCCATCAGAAGCCCAAGGTGATTCTTTCGAAATTATTTCATAACTTTGACCACGAAAAGGAGTAAGAGTATTTACTAACAATTTATCAAAAACAAAAAATTCTACTTCTGGTCCCCAATATGATATCGCATAACCATTCTCATTAACATATTTCTCAGCTTTTTTTGCTACACCTCGCGGATCTCGCAAAAATTGTATTCTATTAGAACCACCTCTTAAAATATCGCAAATCAATCTGCACGTTTTGTATTTATCTATCCAAGGAATTATAGCATAAGTAGAAGGGTCTGGTCTAACGATTAAATCGGATTCATGGATCTCAGTAAATCCATGAATTGAAGAACCATCAACTTTTGGTAATCCATTTTCAAAATCGGTTTTTTTAAACATATTTGCAGAAATAGTAATATGATGAAATTTTCCAAAGAGTCCAGTAAATTGTAAATCTATAAACTTGATATCATCCTTTTCTAATTTATCCATAACGTCTTCAATGCTAAAATTTTGGTGTTCAATTCTTCCTTCAATAATCCTATATGGCAAATCAGTTGGTAATAATTAAGGATCTCATAATTAAGGCTTTCAAAAATTTAAATAAAAAACGCAATTATTTATAACTTGATTCAGATACCATATTAAATTAATGTCTGATAATTTGGAAGATTACTTCACACTAGAAATGGCATATAGTATTCTTTTAAAAGAATATCAAATTTCTTCTTTACAAGAGATACCTTATGATACATATCAGAGATTAGCTATTACAATTGGAAATTTAAAAGCAAAAGAGTATAACATTATTGAAAATAAAATCGTACAGAAAATTATTGAAAATTTATCTATAATATCAAATCTTTTACTACAAACTAGAATAGAAAAAATCATGATAGGAAATATAAATTCTAATTTAGAGATAGGATATTCGAAAATGACAGATGAAGAAAAATTTATTATCGATGGAGAAATTCAATCAAAAAGAAATAAAAAAGAAATAACCACCTTAATATCAAACGGTCAGTCAAAGATTTTAGAGAAAATTATAGGTAGAATTAAACAAAAAAAATTACTAATTATGTTTATAAAACCAATGGAGCAATTTGTCGGAGTTGATATGTACAAGTATGGCCCTTTTAAAGTTGGTGATGTCTCAAACTTACCCTTTGAAAATGCATTATCTCTTGTTAATAATAAAATAGCAAGTGAGATTGCCCCTATATTTGATTAATATTTAATTGAAAGGAAAGAAAAATATTATGAATAATATTCATTAAATTATTGACACATAATGAAATAGATATTGATCAGTTTATTTTACTTACAATTTATCCTAGTATTTCACTATTCGGAATTACATTTTTGGCAAAACAGGCTAAGTTAAGATCATCTATCCAATACTGTTTACAGGCTTTTACAAGTATTGTTTTTTCAATTACCTACCTAATTTTTATTCCTAATGGAGGAGCCCAAGGGTTAGCATTAGTGTTACTATTGTTCAGTGGTATCTTACTATTAATGGCTAGAAAACATACAATTCATCCTGAAGAAAATGATAAATCTTCATCTAGAGAAGTCCCATTTACTTAAATGTACTTATAATAGAGCCTTATTATAATAAAAATTTTAATCAGAATAAAAATAATATTTAATAATCAGAATTAATCGCAAAATTTATTAGTATTTGTTTATGTATTGTCAGTATTTTCGTTTTTCTTTCCTTCGTTTTCCTTTAAATTATCTTGATATGAGGATACTAAAACAACGTTATCATCAAGAGACATTCGTACACGTACTTTTCTTGGTGGATGTGTTTTGCCTTGTTTCCATATTTCTTTATTTAACTCTTGATCGATTTTTATATTTTCGTTTTTCATATGACGTTTGGCAAACTCCTTAATCATATTAATCACTCTATCAGTTCTTCGATATTGAGGAGTTAACCAAGCCTTACTTAAATTTATTGTAAATACATGAGTTGCATTCTCATCAGATTTTGACATATTCATAAATCACCATTCTTTATCCTACGTTGACATCGGATCTTCTCCAGAGTCTACGTTTTGGATTGGATCGAACTTGTCTATGCGTCCTAATAATAACCCATGCGGGCACAGGCCTATTCTGTTTGATTTTCCTAATTAATCTTTTTTTTCTAGATGTATTCTTACGGGCGGCCATTTTATTAAAAAGATGCTATTTCTCACTTTTAAGTGTTGAGATGTACTACTCAAAAGATAAATAGTTAAGATGTATAAAATAATATAAAAGTAAATCAATTTATAAATATGGTAAATCTCTGTAATATTTGTTTTGAATTCTTTAAGTCAGGTAAAAATATAAAAGATATCGCTAATGTTAAAATTGTAGAAAAGAACCAATGTAATGGATTACACCATAAAAAACTAATAGATAGTTTTAAAACATAATATAATCTTAATCAGTTATTTTTATAATTACATTTTTCACAATGATCATAGGTATCACCATCAAGATGATTAAAATGAGTTTTACAAGACCGACAGGTATGATGAACCTCTTTAAATCCATCAGAAGCTTCGAAGTCAAAGTATTCTAAATCTTTACTTTTACACTGTATACATCTACAATTACAAAACATACAAAATAAATAAATAACTTTGTATAAATTAGTTTTTATATTTTAAAGACAAAAAATACGGATCAAACATTACTTCATATGGACACAAATATAACTATGTAATATTATTCATTAACAAATTTATTCCAAATTCTCTTTAAAATAAGCCTTCAGCAAAAAGTGAATACTGAGAAGAGTCTATTACCTTGACTTTAATTATTTGTCCAACATTTAGGTTTGATGTATCTGCGTTATTTATGATCACTGATTTATATGCATAATTTCTTCCCTGAACTAGTGTATTTTTTATTTCATCGATATATACATCACCAATCCAACCCTTCCAGAGAGTATTTCTTCTTCTTGATATATCGCGAGAAAGACTATGTAAAATTGTAGAACGAAGTTTTCTTTGATTAGAAGATATATTCTTTAACCTTGACGCTACTGTGCCTGATCTTTGACTGTATTTTGATATATTTATAATATCTGGCTCAGTCTCTCTGATTAAATCGATTGTCAATTTAAAGTCTTCCTCAGACTCATTTGGAAAACCTACTATAACATCAGTTGCTATTGTAATTTCAGGAATAGATTTTCGAAACTCGTATACAGAATTTTTAAAAGTTTTAACATCATGACCTCTATACATCTGTTTTAAGATTTTATTACTGCCACTTTGAACTGGTATATGTAAAAATTTGAATATTTTGTCTTCTTTTTTATATACTGAAATAAGATCATATAAAATCTCAGTTAAATACATTGGATTCAACATTCCAATTCGAAGTTTATAATTTCCTTCTAACTGAGTACATAATTTTAATAATTCAACCAAATTTGAGTTTATATCCTTGCCATAACAACCGTTGTCAGTTGACGTTAACCATATTTCGTTACAGCCATCTTTAATATCATGTTTTATTTGACTAATTATAGAGCCAGGTCGATAACTTTTAAGATTTCCCTTTGAAATTTTGGTCTGACAGAATGAACAATTACTTAAACAACCTGACGCTATCTCTACAATACTAATAGATTTATTTATTCTTAAAGTGGGTAAGTTTACTTTTTCAGCAGATGAGTCATCAAGAAATACAGCTTTATTGTTTGAGAATGTAAGATCAATAGCTTCAACTGATTTATCTAAAGAATTTGGACCTAACAAGCTAACGTTGGGATTAATGTTTTCTATTTTTTTTCGTTCTGTTTTTGTAAGACATCCTGCTACTATTAATGGTTTATTGTCTACAGTTAATTGCTTAATGCGGTGAAGCATTTTATGTTCAGTAGAATCTTTAACTGAACATGTTACAATTATATTAAGATCCGATTCATCGATGCAATTCACTATATTATAGCCATGACTATTTAATGTACCAGCTATAATTTCCGAATCTGCAATATTTGCTGAGCATCCATATGCTTCAATCCATACATTTTTTTTAGCATTTCTCTCCAGTTTTATTTTATTGTCTAATTTAGAGATTGTATCGTTATTATTTATTTTGACATCGTGGTTCAAAAGTGGGATATATTCAATAAGATCTGGTTTTAGTTTTTGCATTAGTGACTAGTCTTTTACTAAATCAACCATTCTATATAATTATTAAGTTTAACGAACCAAACTAACCGATTAGTAAAAAATAAGTTCTATGAAGAGTATTTTTTTTCCAGTTTGTGGTATGCAGATAAGTTGACAAGATCATTGAATTCTTGAAAAGTAATCATTTTATTTTTCAATTCTTTAGTTGTACCTGTTTTCTTTAATGTTTGAAAAGTTTGTTTTATAGCAAAAGTAGCCGAATATAATGCCGATAATGGAAAAACAACCATTCTAAAACCCATTTTTCTTAATTGATCAGCAGTTAGATTAGGAGTTATTCCCTCCTCAATCATATTCGCTAATAAAGGTGCCTTAATTTCTTTTGAAATCAATTCCATTTCGTCAATAGTTTTCGGAGCTTCTATAAAGATAACATCAGCTCCGATTCTTTTATACTCTTTTCCTCTTTCTATTGCTTCCTCAACTCCAAATTGTGCAAGGGAGTCAGTTCTAGCTACTATGATAAATTCATTATTCTCCCTTGCATCTATTGCTGCCTGTAATTTTAGAATATAGTCCTCCTTTGGGATAACAGTTTTGCCAGCCATATGACCACATCTTTTAGGCCATACTTGATCTTCTAAAAAAATTCCTTTTGCCCCGATTCTTACTAAATCTTGAACAATTTTCCAAACGTTTAAAGGATTTCCGTAGCCTGTATCTATATCAACCAGAATCGGGATATTAACAGAATTGATAATTCTTTTTGCATTTTCCAAAGTTTCTCCTGCATTCAAGAATCCAAAATCTGGCATTCCTAAAAGAGACGCTGAGGTACCATATCCTGTTTGAAATGCTGTTTCAAATCCTACGTCCTCAGCAATTTTGGCGGTTAAAGCATCATATACCCCTGGAAGAATTATGATATCATTACCTTTCTCTAAACGTTCTCTAATTGAGATTTTGCTTTTATTATACATCACTACTTAACAGATTTATTAATTAATAAATAGATTGAAAAAATTATTTGTTATTTTTAATCTCGTAAATGTCATAATTAGTTTCAGAATATTTAGAAACGCCTATCATACATTCTCTACAAGAATAATATTTTATTGGAGGATCATGACTTATAGATCCATTTAACCATATCATAATGTTTCCGCACACAGGACATTTCATAGTCATTAATAAAATATTTAAGAAAATTCAATATATATTTTAATACTTCGTTATACTAATTTTAAGATAATATTAAAAGTCGGCTGAGAATTAGAATTATTTTAACCATAGCTACAACTCAATTGATTATTTTTTTGTAAATAATGCGGTGAAATAATAGATTGGTCGATAAGATTAAAGATAACATATCTCGACATGTTAAATCTTATCATTCGTCTTGCAGCGTATTATTATACCTATTGTTTTTTCAGCAACGCTTGAAAGAAAAATTAATAAATCGCTAGTGATATTATAAATATATGATTTCCCATTGGTTTTCGAGAGTAAACAGTGTTATACCAAGAGGGTTCTCTAGGCAGTATATTTTAAACTTATTAAAAGAGAAACCAATGAGTGGCAAAGAAATTATAGATTATGCAATTTATGAAAGCGGAGGAAAATGGAAACCATCTCCTGGTCTTATTTATCCTATGCTAGGCAGGTTACTAGAGGAAGGATTAATTTCAGAAACAGAAAATGGGAAATACAAGGTTACGCACAAAGGTGTTGGAATTGCAGAAGATATTCAATCAATACAAAAGATCTTACAAAAGCAATTGGATGTTATGTTTAGATTTGGAAGTATAGGAAGGTTTATGGCAATGGATCTAATCGATAGAGTATCATCTATTGGATCGACATTAAGTGCTAATTTGGATAAAATGACTGAACAAGAACGTGAAAAGTATAAAGAATTCTTAATTACAGAATTAAAAAAGATTGAAGACCAAGAAAAGGAATTAAGATAAATTTCTCTTTTGATTAAAAAGTATATAAGCAAAATTATAAATGCTTAAAGAAGATCAATATCAAAGAGTACTGTGATTTCGGAGCTTTTTGAGTGTATTAACGAATTAACGAAAAAGATTGATCAGATTGAAAACGATATTCAAAATGCTAGTATTATAGTAATAAAAGAATATAGAAATACTAGCGAAAAGATGATTGAAAATCAAAGCTATTTTTTATCTGGTATTCAATATGGTATACCAGGAAAATCATATTTACTAACGTCTAAAGGAATTGAGGTATTAGGAGAAGAAACAATTGAAATTGGTGTTTTTATTAATGATGTGATAAATTATGCAAATAATCCAACTAGAAAGATAGAGGTGTTAAAAGATCTTGCCACCCATCTTCAAAAATTTCTCGAAAATAAGAACAATACTTCTGCCTAAATAACAAATCTGCAAGGAATTAATGTCTTAAGTTATATCAATCATAAGATTTAACGGTATTTTATTACTACTAAAACCTATTCTGAGCTTAGTATTTTGATATTCAATATCTCCAATTTTATCAAAAATTCCTCTTGAGGAAATATGAATTTTACTGCACTGAAGATAAATCTTATATGAACCTTCGCTTTCATTACGAAAACCAGAAAGGAATTTTACTTTTCCTAGATTAACTAATTCATCTAATTCTCTGCAGACAGGTCTTATTAATTCCCAAGCTTCTTCTTCTTTCAAAACAATAAAGGATAGAAACATTACAAAATAAAAAATGTTACGTTTAACAAAAATGTAAAGATAATTCAATTATTTGACATCAAATTTGAATTCAGCATATTCTGGGTTTATTGGAATAAAGTTTATCCCTAAAACAGGTACCTTAATTGAATAAACTCCCGGTGAAGAAAATGTGAATGGAATAGTAACTGAACCTTCAGCTGTATGAAGGAGAGGTTGATTAATTTGTTTTGCAGCAGAAAAGATTTCTTTTCCATTTTGCAAGACCTGAAAATCATAATCGACATGAACCTGAATTTTATCAGTATTAGGCTCGAGAAAATTTATTTTAAATTTTACCTCTTTACCTGTATTAATAACTTCAGAAGAGGTAATATTTACATCCAAAGATCCACCGGAAGTCGATTGAGATAACTCTTGAGCCATACTACCGAAAGAATTCCCAACAAAAGAACTTCCTAAAAAGAAAATTGTTAAAAAAAATCCTATTACTAAAAAACAATTTGAATATTTTTGATACATCATGAATCTACAGTTAACTTAGTATATGTATTTATTCGTTAGTTTATTAAAAACGAATAACATTAATTTATCTCGCATTATTAGAGTTGATCCGATTGGAGTAAGCCAAAATACAAATTATTTTGAATTAATACAATAACAATAAAATTTTATTTTATTAAAAAATTATGTGTTTCAAATAGAATTAACAATTACAAACTTTAATTTAATACCCCTAACAGTAGTCATATAAATTAAAATTAGGAAATATTCAATTTAATCTAAGATAAAAGATATTATTAGAGTTATTAATGATGAATTTTAAGGCAAATCTTGAATCTTTTATTTTTGATTTTGAAGTTTACAAGTTCCGACCCTAGTTCAAATTCCGATTCATTTAGAATTATTAAAATAATAGTATAAAGAAATTTATAAATTTTTTATGGTTTTATTCAGTCGTTTGCAATTCATCTTCAAATAAGTTTTTTCTCACTTTTATTGGAACGTCATAATAAGATGCAAGTGCGATCGCATCAGATGCCCTGTAATTGCGAAGAATAAGTGTATCCTTTCTTCCTCTAAAATACAAGTTAGCACGTAGTACTGATCCACTCATATATATTCTGACTTCCATTAATAATAGATCTTGCATTACAGCTATCTCCTCGACTAGATTGTATATAGTAGGAATAGTATTTTTGTCTCCTTCTCTGAACCGGAGTATATGTTTTGCCACCTCACCTGAAAATGCATTAATAGGAAATTCCTTCCCTTCCACAGATTTTAAAATTAAAAACCCTTCTAATCCCAAATGATCTGCGTATCCAATATTACTGATCACTACTGGAATGTAGTCATCATTTGATGAAAAAATGTCATTCATCTCTATCAATATTAAGATAAACTACGAGATAAATTTTTCATGTGATTAATGTATAATAATAAAATTTATTTTTGGTAATTTATTTTAGTATGGTAATTCACAACTATGAAGATAAAACAGAATATTTTATTGAATAAGGGATTAAGGATAATAATATTTAGTGTTTCGTCATTAATAATCTCCTATATTTTTTATTCAAATTTTACTAATCCAAATTTTAATGATATGATTATGTTTACACCTGTGTTATTTAATATATCAGTAGGAATACTAATAATAACATTTATTTCATCAATAGCTATTTGTTTTGGTTTGTGGAATCTTTATGTTTCAAATGAACCAACAAAAAAAAATTTAAAATATCTCATATCCTTAGCATTTAAAGAAAAAAGATACACTTTAATAATGATATTATCTGGAATTTTTTATGGTATTATTTTTAGTTTTCTTTCGCAGATATTTGTCTTTATCGATAATGGATCTAATTCAATTGAAGATATTAAATTTAGTCCATCGATAAAAATAATTCCATGTTGTAACACAATAGGGTATGTACCTATAACATATGTCTATTTAACTGAATATTTTTTTATCTTTCTAATTCCAATTAATATAGCATTATTATTCATAGTTTCTTTTTTAGTAGGTTTTAATATTTCAATAAATATATTTATGATAAAAAGATTAAAAGAAAATGATAATAAGAAATCAAGGATAATAGGAAGTCTAGGTGCAACATGTGGGTTATTTATAGGCTGTCCCACTTGTGCAGGTAGTATAATAGCAACAATTTTTGGGTTTAGTGCGGGAACTACAACTATATCGATATTGGCATCATTTCAAACCGTATTTATTGTTATAAGTATTCCTGCATTAATGATTGCACCATTTATAATTGCAAAGACAGTTAAAAATCGAATCATTTAAAAATTATTTAAAATTTTAAGTTTTTATCTTAATAAACAGATCTCAAATTTATTAAGAATAAAGTTATATTAAAAAAACTAGAGGATTTTTTTTAACAAAAAAAGGTAAAATTATAGTGTTACCAGATTGAATATCAGTTAAATAAAATAGTATCAATTCTTTAACAAATTGAAAGACGAATCAATTGAGAGAGTATTAAAATCATTCATTGATGAAAAATCTTTAATTAAATTACTAAGGGTATTTGATGAAGAAACTAATGTAAAAGAATCACAAAAAATCAATAAAAAGTTTAGAAAGATACCAGTTAAAGACATATTAAATACTTTTTACAATTAAAATTTATTTATTATAATTTTGTATCTGATTTAAATATATGAGAGTCTCGTTCTAATTTGTTTTTACTATAAAAGGAGAAAGATAAATGAAATTAGATTTACCTCGATTTACTGAGAGATTTGGATCAATAAGTCTTCATGGCGTTCAACGTGTATTTGAGCTTGATTCTGGTTCAGATAAAGGAAAAAGAGTATCAGAAAATATTACAGGTGTCGGAAATGAACAAATATCAGAGATAGAAAGTAGGATGGCGATAGTTATTCCTATAAAAAACGAAAGGTTGAAGCTTCTAGAAGGTGTTTTAAGTGGAATTCCTCATGATTGTATGACGATTATAGTCTCGAATAGCCCTCGGCAACCAGTTGATAGATATAAGTTAGAAAAAGAGTCACTTCAACAATTTAATCGATTTGCTAATAAAAACGCCTTAATTATCCATCAGAGAGACGAAGGTCTGGCTGATACATTAAGAGAAGTTAATTACAATGATTTGATAGGTCCCGATCATCTCATTAGAAACGGCAAGGCAGAAGGAATGGTATTAGGAATGCTTCTTGCTAAAATGGCTGATAAAGAATATGTCGGTTTCATTGATGGAGATAATTATGTACCTGGTGCTGTCAATGAATATGTAAAAATTTTTGCATCCGGAATTGCAATGTCTGATACACCTTATAAGATGATAAGAGTTTCTTGGATCTACAAGCCCAAGATATCTGAAAGTGGAATTTATTTTTCCAAATGGGGAAGAGTATCTGAAATTACTAATCACTATTTAAACTCACTTATTTCATATTACACAGGGTTTGAAACCGAAGTTATGCGAACGGGAAATTCAGGTGAACATTGTATGTCTCTCAAACTTGCAGAACTACTTAATTTTTCTTCAGGATTTTCAGTAGAAACTTATGAAATTGTGAATTTACTTGAACAATTCGGTGGAATTTTACCTACAGAAAATCAGGATGCAATGGACAAAGGTGTAGAGGTAATGCAAGTTGAAACCAGAAATCCCCACTTTCATGAGGACAAAGGAGAAGCACATTTGAAGGAGATGATTAATGGTTCACTAGGATGTATTTACCATAGTAGTATATGTCACCCAAAGTTACAAGAAAAGATACTCGAAGAACTAAAAAATAAATCAACATTAGATAATAATGAAGCTCCACCAATATTAGAAAAAATAAATCCATTTAAAGAAGTGAATATAAAAACATTTGATAAAAAATTACATGACAAAGCAACTAGTTTAATACATTGGAATTAAACTAATTGTCCAAAAATTCATTTAAAACCAAATAGAGAAATAATAATAAAAAAATAGGAAGTTTCCATATTATTCTTTGTCAATAAATTCATCAGGACTCGGGGGTTCTGGGTTAATTCCCTTTCTTTTGCGTACATCAGCGATAAGCGGTCTTATAACTGATTGAGGGACTGCTTGCCAACTCTTAAAGTATGTACTCCACATTGCTTTACCTGCTGTTCCACCACGCATAACCTCTGATAAATCAAAAGTTTCAGATGCTGGAACTTCACCTTGCATAATGGCTATAACACCCTTTTGGTCAACATTTAATAATTTACCTCGTTTTCCTGATAAAATTCCTGCTACGATACCTATTTGTTCTTGAGGACATTTTACTTCGATTCCTAGTATAGGTTCCAAAAGTACAGGATCTGCTATCAACATAGCACCCAACATCGATCTTCTAGTTGCAGGCATCAATTGTGCTAACCCTCTATGAGCAGGGTCTTCGTGTGGTACAAAATGGTTAAGAACAAATTTTACACCTCTTAGAGTCTCATGTGCTAGGGCTCCTGAATGCACGACATCATCAAATCCTGATTTGATAGAGTCCATTGATTCTTGAATAAATTGAACACCTTTAGTTTCATCGATCAACATGTTTCCTAATGGATCAATAGCACTAACATTCCTCGCTTCATCCGCATTCCACCCCTTTTCTCTGAGGATTTTAGCTAATTCCTTTTTATCCATATCTTCCTTTATGTGTCCAGTTTTAATCATCTCAATAATATCTTCCCTAAGTGGTTCCACTCTCATGAATATCTTATTATGCCTATTAGGAGATTTACTCATGATAGGTCCTCCCTTGGAACGAATTGTCTCTCTATAATTTATTAAAGGTTGCGATGTAGTTATAGATAGACCTGCTTCCTGTAACAGTGAAGTAGCTATCTCCAGATGTAATACTCCCATTCCAGCCATTAGTGTTTCCCCACTTTCTTCATTTATTTTGATAATAAGATTTGGATCTTCAACTGTTATTTTACGAAGGGCTTCTACAAGTTTCGGTAGATCTTTTGGATGTTTTGTTTCTACAGCAATTGTTACTACTGGTTCAGAAACATATTTAATAGATTCAAAAGCAACAATATTTTTAACACTTGAAATTGTTTCACCGGCGACTGCATAATCCAAACCTAAAAGAGCTGGAATATTACCAGCAGGTATAACACTCACAACTTCTCTAGTATTTCCCATATAGATATTTACCGATTGAACTTTTCCAGGCCGTTTGGCATCAATCAAATATACCTCATCACCATCCTTAATCGTACCTGAAAATAACCGTCCTGTAGCTATTCTGCCAGCTTGGGGGTCCACATTGATTGTAGTGACCATCATTACTGCAGGGCCTTTTTCATCACAATTTATTAATGATTTTCCAATATCAGAATTTAGATCCCCTGGCCATATTTTTGGGATTCTATATTTTTGAGCAATATAAGGAGGGGGATGATGTTGAACAACCATACCGAGAACTGCTTCATGTAGAGGTGCTCTCTCAGAGAGTGTTTTGATTTTAGACGGATCATCAGAAGTATATGCATCATAAACATCTTTAAAACTAAACCCCTTTTTTTGGGCTACTTTGAAATTAAATCCCCATCTATCTTTAGCAGATCCAAAGGCTACATTATTAGCCTGGATGCTTACTTTCCATTTCTCCTTCAATTCTGGTTCTGCATAAATATCTACTAATTTATTGAACTCTGCTATTATATTTGAAAGCCATTTTTGCATTGCAGGAGGATCTAGGCGTAATTCCTTTACCAATCGATCTATTTTATTTATATAAAGAACAGGTCTAACTCTTTCCTCTAGAGCTTGTCTTGTTACTGTTTCTGTCTGAGTCATAATGCCTTCTACTGAATCAGAAACAACTACTACCCCATCAATAGCACGTAAGGCTCTTGTGACTCTACCAGTAAAATCAATGTGCCCTGGTGTATCAATCATATTTATAACATATTCCTTGCCTTCGTGCTCATAAAATAGTGTCACATTCGCTCCTCTGATAGTCATCTGTCTATTTTGTTCAAGTTTCATTGAATCAAGAGCTAGTGCTTGTCCTGCTACGGAAGGTGAAATAATTCCTGATGCAGCTAAAAGACTATCACTCATGGTGGTTTTACCGTGATCAACATGAGCAATAACACCAAAATTACGAATTTGATCTTTAGTATCAATAATTCTAATAATATCTTGAGTTGATTTGAATTTAGGCATAGACAAAAAAAAATTAAATGGGTTATTAAACGTTCCTTGATACGAAAATAATTAATACCTACAAATTCAATCGGCAAACTCACTAATATTTTATATTTTTAAAATGAATAGTACGTTATTATACAAAATATTAAAGATGGTATATATACTGACATAATAAATCTTCTCGACAAATATTTTTTCAAATTTTCAAATACTGTAAGTTTTTTCCATGAGATATAGCTAAAGAATTTTGATTTTTGTAAAAAAATAACAGAAACATTTTTTATTATATCAATACAAGCTATGAATATAGTGTTTAAAACTCAATATAATATACCTAATTATTTAGAAATCTGAAAAAATCTAATCAAAAAGATAGATACATACCTTTTTTGATATATTTTTTGTTTTTTCGTAATTCAATAACTTTAGAAAATTTGATGAATCATACAATACTCAAAGTTTAACTAATAATAAATAATTGTTATTGTTATTGTTATTATGTTATTCTGATCTCCAACAGCTTATTTTAAAAGTATGACAGCAAGGTTCATCGATTTAATTTGATTGAAATTTTACGATTGACGTTATTGAAAATGAATCATTTAGAAAAACTGAAAACATTTTGAGAATAATAAAAAAAAGATCTAGCGATAGAAAGTTTAAGTGATTTTCTATTAAGGTATAATTGAACATACATATATTACGTTAAATAATTAAAAATGGTTCAATGAATATTACTGACAAGTCAAGAAAATCAATGGAAAGTCTTGGCTTGACAAGCTATGAAATTAAAGTATATCTATCATTATTAGAGCATGGTTCTATGACAGCAGCAGATATAAGCAAAACTTCAGGTGTTCCGTACTCAAAAATTTATGAAGTATTGAATAGTTTGGAAAATAAAATATGGCTTGAATCAGATAGTTCGAGGCCACAAACATTTTTTCCGAAATCGCCTTCTACTGCATTAGATGCAATAAGACTCCAAAAAGAAAATGAAATTAAAAGTAATGAGGAAATCATTAGAAATGAACTAATGCCTATTTATGAAAAAAGCGGAGTAAAAGAAAAACCAGAAATATGGGTAGTAAGAGGTTTTTATAATATTGCAGGTAAAGTCAGCGAGATCATTCAGAATAGCCAAAAAGAATTGTTAATAGCATTACCACAAATAGCACAAGAAATAGCTAAACCATTACAACCACTATTACGAAGTTTACATGACAAAGGTATTAGAATTGTAGTTCTTGTTTCAGAAGGAACAAGTACAGAAATTATAAAAACTATTTCAAGAATTGCAGATGTAAGAATTAAAGATGACATGTTTGGGGGAGGAGTTATTGGTGATAGCACTCAAGTTTTAATCTTATTAGGAGAAGAAGGAAATCGGAAGGGTGAACCCATTGCAATCTGGGCAGACCATCCAGGACTAGCAGGATACGCAAAAGATTATTTTAACTATTTATGGAACGACGCTAGAAATAACCACTAATATTTAAATTAGTCATATTAACTGAAGAGTAAAACAATATCTATTAAATTATCTATATTGTTCTATATTTTTACAAGCTCATTATTCCACCCATGTTACTTTATTTGGCAGTCTAAAAGAATACACTTTTGCGATAAAAACATGTTAAATCAATAAATCAGATAACTTTTTTATCTTATATAACTCACTGCATTTTGGCAAACAATGACGAACCTAGCCCTACTGAATATAAAAATGAAGAAGATCTTGAGTTTGGAGTTTGTCATGAAATTTTATCGATGATGATAGAAAAATAAATTAATCATTAATTTATATGAATTATTATGTGTCTCGATCTCCTTTGATAAATTGCAGAAATTTTTCTTTTGCTTGATTATACGACATTTGAATTGGAGGGTGTTTAAAACAATATGCGGAAACGCTTTCTAATGCTCCTGATAAACCTCTATCAAGTCCTATTTTGGTAGCACGTATAGCATCGATCATAATTCCAGCACTATTATATGCGTCCGCCACCCGGAGTTTCAGGTCTAGTTCTATTGGAATATTTCCAAATTTTTTGCCACGAATATTAATATAACAAACTTTATCATTTTTTAGCGATTCTACAAAATCTGATGGACCTATCCTCATAGGAACAGAATATGGCAACATTGCTTCGATTGCACTGGTTTTACTTATCCTTTTATCTTCTAATCTATCCTCATCTAACATATTATAAAAATCCATGTCACCACCAATATTCAGTTGGTATGTTTCATCCACTTTAACACCTCTGTCAATAAATAATTTTACTAAAGTTTTATGAACAACTGTGGCTCCAATTTGACTCATCACATCGTCGCCTGCACACAAAATATTTTTCTCTCTAAATGACTGTTGCCATTGAGGTTCGGATGCAATAAAAACTGGAATTGCATTAATAAAGGAAACTCCTGCTGCCAAACACTGCTCGGCGTAGAATTTTGTAGCTGCGCGACTTCCAACTGGTAAATAATTCAAAAGGATATCTGTTTGGGAATCTTTCAATATTTCAGAAATATTAGATGTAGGATGATTTGATAGATTTATCTTTTCTGCGAGATGTCTACCTACTCCATCTAAAACTTTTCCTTTATTTACCTTAACATCTAAATTATTAACATTTGTAATTTTTATAGCATTATTTGGGTGAGAAAAAATTGCATCGGATAGATCTAAGCCGACTTTTGAATCTGAAACATCAAAAGCTGCTACAAATTCAATATCTATAGGAGTATAACCATCCAAATCATATGCAGTCAGACCAATAGAATCCTTCTCATTTATTGACTTGTAATAATGGATTCCCTGAACTAGCGCAGAAGCACAATTTCCTACGCCGGCGATTGCAACCCTGATTTTTTTTGTCATTGCTTTTTAATAGTTTACTTTTTCATTTATTTATATACTTTTAAGATCACTATGAAATGAATGATTTAGCAAATTTTTCATACAATAGGAGACTGAAGATAAAGATGAAATATTAATATTGAAACTGAATCATTTTGTATAAATTCTTTTGGAATATATGATTGAGGGAAATATATTTTATAATCAATATTATTTTTCAAAAGTTGAAATCCACAATTCGATGCAATTTTTATTATTTCTTTTTCCTTATCGCTATTTTTATTTATATTAGTAAGAATTTGAAACGTACCATGTAATTTAAGTGGTATAGATACTTCTTTAAATAATAACAATAATTGTGCCTCCTGTTCATCATGATTGTTTAAATTATGAAAATTATCTAGTATTAATAAAATATTATCAATAGATTTATTTTGAAGATTGGGTAGAAGTTTTTTTGCATCACCCCAAAAACAAGATACATTTTGTTGCTTTAAATTGGCAAATTTGTCTTTAATAAGGAGTACAGCATCTTCATCAGTACTAATACCTATAAAATATTCATCTTTATGTTCTATAGCTATATGGTACAAAATATCACCGGTTTTCATACCAATTTGTAAGTTAATTTTAGAATAGGAAGTTTGGGCATTTTCTATTGTCCTATTTATTTGAGTTGATGGATTTCCCTCGTGATAAAACTGATAAACCAAATTCCATCTTTGCTGGAAAACTCTAGAAAAATTACGGTTATTTAATAATTCTTGAAATAACTCTATTTTCATAATTTCAGAGAAAAACTGATCAGTCCTAGAAATGGCCTCAAATTGTGGAAGATCTAATTCTTCATATAGACTTGTTACTCTGTACCATGCACTAATAGGATCAGATCCCATATAAGTTACGGATAAATCAGCTAAAGATAATACTTCAGATAATAATATGTATTTTTCGGATGATCCAATGAAATTAGAAATTTTATCAATTAATTCTTGATAGTTTCTTTGAGCATAAGGTTTTTTTGTAAATGGATAATCTGTTCTCCAGATTAATGCTTCAATTATCAAACTTTGTTGTGGTTTGGACTTCACAAACTCATGATGAGTAGTAACATAATCAACTGGTGGCAATAAATGATAATGATATTGACGGAAATAATTTTTGAACTCTATAACATTCATACTAAAATATGCATCTATAATTTTAATATTCAAAAGTTCTCTGATGGTATTATCAACTTTAGGGCCTTCATAGCGATATAATCCTATGCTGGTTTTATAATTATATTGATAAGGATCATAATCATGCAATAAGCTTGCTACTATCAAATATTCATATTCTTCTTCTGAAAAATAATATCCATGTAACTCTTCAGGTAACATCTGCAAACTAACGTATGCTACCTCAAGACTATGGTGAAGGTTATGATATCTCTTAGAACCATCACCTAACCCTAATTTTTCATATTCATTTTTAAGAAATTGTAAAATAATATTAATTTTTTCTATACTTTTTGATCGGATGTTCTTAAGTCTTGCAAGAATTAGTAATGATTCAATTAATTCATCATTACTTAAATAAGCCAAATTAATATTAGTTTCTTCAATAATATGTTTTTTTTGTGAGGATATATATTTAGCTGTTTTAGTAAAAAACTCTTTGTAAATAATTTGAATCGGTAAACTCTTTATTAAGTAAATTGGTAAGGAACTAAATTTCCAGGAATATTTAATTCGTTGTTTTTCATGCTCTGTGATGTCATTTGAGGCTAAACCAAGTTGTTTATTAATAGCATTTATTAACAAACCAAAGTCAGAATCATTTAGATTTAGTTCACTTCTAGAGAAATTACTCATTTCAGTGTTCATTACCAACCATTGTGGAATGCAAACAGCATAGCGATATTTTTTTTTAAACTTACTGTTAGTTTTTAAATTTTCTCTTAAGGTTGTTGCTACATTTCGTCTTCCAGAAAAAAAAGGGAGATCATTGTCTTTAACAACTTTAAGAATAATATCTTTATCTTTAATTCGTAATCTAAGCATAATATGCCAATATTTTCCTTTATCTAACCAGTCAGGAACCACCGTTTCCCTGTCCCAAAAATCTGTAGGTCCTAACGGAACAAAACCTTGTTCATATTTTTTTGTGATAGGATTAAAAGTCGAATAGTCATAATCTCCAATAACTGGGTCTAATTTTTTACACAAATCTCTAACTAATAAAATATTATCTCTCGTTTTTGTAAATTCTCTATATGCCATCATACCCCAAATGCTTCCTAACGAACTAAAAAGAACAAAGAATACATCTAAATTATTTATTGGTGTATCAGTAAAATAGTGGGGAGCTAGTGGAATTCCAAACCAACCAGTAGAGAGAATACCTGTAAAAGCTAGTGTAATAAATAATGAACGAACTAAATCATAATAATACAGACTAAATGATTTTTTATAAGCGTCTATTTGATTACATGTCGTAAAAGGCGTGATAATATTAAAAAAATAAGATAATTTCATATTAATCTTTTTCTAATCAAAGATATTCTTTATGTATTCTTAATATATATAGAGTTTTATAAAACCCGTTCTTTAATTTTTATTTGATTCCAATATGATGCAGTACGACTAAAAATTCTAGGTTATTAAAAGACTTACATCCTTCTCATTGAGCTTAAAAGTTAGGTTTTTTATTTTACTTTTATAAAAAATTAATTTGCGTCCTTTATTATTAATAGTAATTTTCTCTATTGATATTATACCTATATCTTCTAGCTTTTTTATTCTTTTATAAATAGAACTTAACGGAAGAGATGTTTCTTCGTGAATTTGATAAACTGTTTTGGAACTTTCCATAACTGATAAAATAATTTTATATGTATCATTTTCGATGATATTACTTAAAAATGAAATAGTTTCATTTTTATCTATATTCCAACTATTCTTGATTTCAGTCAAGCTATACATATTAGGCTAAACTAATTAGGTCAGACTAACTTATAAATGTAGCCTTACCAATATAGTAATAACTATTCTTTTAAATCAGACATAGACTTGCGAGAGGACTGGATAAGTCTCTTTCTTCTTGGCTGAATAACAAGAATATATGTTGAACCGACAAGATATACGGATAACAGAATTAGTTGAGCAATAATAGTTTCGAGAGTAGGATGTATACCAGTCATAGTTGCTAGATTTACATCTAGCCTTGGAATTATTCCGAATAAATGAGTAGTTGTTATATATCCAACTTCTTGAAATTCACGAATAGCATTTCCCAAAAATGTTATTGACATATATGCTCCTACTCCCATAGTTAAACCAAATAAAACTCTTAATGGCAGTTTCTTACC
>DASQLB010000011.1:0-12189 GCA_035630235.1 Nitrososphaeraceae archaeon
CATGTCGTGTCAATATTTTTGCTAATTACTACAGTCATCATTGTAACGTTCATTAACTATCCTCGAATTTATGGAGAAGAAAATTCCAATCCCAGTTTGACTATTACTGAAGGTATAGCGAGTGGGGATGTTACTCATGATAGTGCAATTATATGGTCGAGAATAAATGAGCCGTCAATTATGCATGTGGAATTTGCTAATAATATATTATTTTTAAATTCAAAATCAGAGACAAAATGGGTGAATGATACTACCAATTTTATTGGAAATATCAAACTAAATAATTTAACTGCAGCAACAGTATATTTCTATCGGGTCTTTTTCTCAACCCTTGATAATATAACTAGCTCCACTATTATGGGAACATTCGAGACAGCCCCTAATTCAATCAAGTCAAAAAATTCGATTGGTTTCATAGTGGGTGGAGATATAGGTGGTCAAACATTATGCCGTGAACTAAACAAAGGATATTCGATATTTGAAAAAATGATAGAATTCTCACCTGACTTTTACATTCAAAATGGAGATATGATCTATGCTGATGACGATTGTCCAAAACAGAGACTGGACGCAAGTCAAAATATTCCTGGAAGCTTTTTTGGGATTGCAGATCCCAAAGTTAATTGGAATAATCGAACACAAGTTCATGATATTTATCTCAAACATTGGGTTTACAACAGAGCTGATCCTCATTTGCAGAACTTTCTCAAAAATACATCTATGTATAGCCAATGGGATGATCATGAGGTAATTAACGACTTTGGAGCAAATTGGTCTTATTGGAATGTTGAAAACCAAAATAGAACAGGATATAAAAATCTTGTTCAAGAGGGCAGAAAAGTATTCTTTAACTTTTCTCCCATAGATAGAAATAACATAACAGATCCTAACAGGATTTATAGAACATTTTCTTGGGGAGATGATCTGGATCTTTTAATTTTAGATGCAAGATCTGATCGAAGTAGAAATGATATGCCTGATAGTATAGAAAATAATAAAACAATGTTAGGATCTGCACAGCTCTCATGGTTAAAAGATAATCTATTGCGTTCTAATGCCACTTGGAAAGTTGTAAGTAGTGATATTCCCATGTCCATTCCTACCGGAGCTAACTCTTCAAAATTTGGACGCGATGGATGGGCTAATGGTGTAAGTCTTGACTTTTCATCAAAAACAGGTTTCGAAAGAGAGCTTGAAGAAATAATGAAATTCATAGATGATAACAATATCAAAAATGTAGTCTTCGTAACTACTGATGTTCATTTTCCTATTATACTAAAGTATAATGCTGACATGAATAGTGATGGAGATTCGGTCAATGTCTATGAAATCATATCAGGTCCCCTTAGTGCTTTTACTTTTGGTAGTTTATCATCTCCTCTGTTAATGCCCGATCCTACATTTCAGCCTACAATTTTATATGTGGAAGGTGGTTTATTCAACTTTGCTTATTTACAAATTGTTGAAGGAACTGATGGCAAAAGTCATATGCTAGTGGATATAATTGGAGCAGATGGAATCGCACGTCTTAATTCACATCTGGATCTGATTGCACAATAAAGATGTGTTATGTTGATGATAAATTATAGTCAGTAATAAAAATCTGGTATATGTTATATATTACGTATATAATATAATATTAGAGGAACTAAATCTAACATTGTAGAGATGTTGTAAATAAATCCTTTATACTCTGAATAGATAACGTAATAAACTAATAAATTTGGGGGGATAATAAAAATAACAGGCACATAATTGAAGATTTAGGGTATTATCTTGATCAAGATAAATGTACTCAGTTATTAAAGTAGTTGCTGTTGAGTCAATTGTGTCAATTGTTTAACGGATTCAAAGGCGTCAAAATCTCATTATAGCGAGGTTCAGTAACATAATACATATTAATTTTTTGGATTATCTATAAGATATTATTTACTTAATAAGAACCGAAAATATGTGTAGCATTTCATATATAATTTTATTGTATTAGTTTTTTATTATGAACAAGTCAACTATAATGGTATTATTCTTACTTGCCATTACGATTTTTGGAGCTACAAACATAATGGCTCCTCAAGGAGCTGGAGCACAGAATTATTATAACAATGAACAAACCTATGCAGATCATTATCTCCCTTCAACAAACTATGGAGAAGCAGGCAATGACAATATGTATACTTACAATAATTATTATCCACAGTCACCATCTACTTCTATACTACCATCATCGAATTATCCACCAGATGTAACCAAATTTGAATGTCAAAAAGGTCCATTCAAAGGGTTCCTTGTAAGTTCTCCAGAATTTTGTGATACATCATCATCACTTACTCTGATGACCTGGAATATCGATCAGGGGGCTGACCTGTCACCACTATTTAATGCTACTACTCCATCTGAATTTGTTACTGCTGTAGGAGCTGCTTATAATAGAATCCAAGCAACTAATTTTGTAGAAAGGGCTGATTCAATTGCAGAAGAGATCCAAAAAACTGGACCTGATCTAATAGGTCTTCAAGAAGTGATATTACTTAGAACACAAATTCCATCTGACGGTCCTGCTACACCTGCAACTAACATTTCATTGGATTATCTCAAAATTCTGGTCGACACGCTAGCAGAACGTGGATTAATTTATGAGCCGGTTGTTGTTCAGAACGGTACCGACATTGAGGTTCCAGGCTTAATCTCAACAGGCCTTGTGGATATAAGGCTCACCGACAGAGATGTAATCCTAGCACGAGCAGATAGAGATTTTACATTATCAAATTCCAATGGAGCACAATTTTCTGCGAAACTTCCATTAACAACTCCATTTGGGCCCATTAGTATACCACGTTCATGGGTCTCGGTGGATGTAACGTTTGATAATGGAGATAAAGTTCGTGTTGTCTCTACTCATTTAGAGCCTCTGTCGCCTATTATTCAGGGATTACAAGCAGATGAGTTGTTGAATGGACCTGGTAATACACTTTTACCTGTTGCGCTCATAGGCGATTTCAATTCAAATGCCGATGAAACTGCGTCTCCAACATACACAAAACTAAAAAATGCAGATTTTATTGATGCATGGTCACTAAAAGGAAAAGGCACTGGCTTTACTTGTTGCCAAGATGATGATTTGTTGAACCAGGATTCTTCCTTAACTGAGAGAATAGATTTGGTGATGTTTCGAGACAATTTTGAGGTAAAAAATATAGAAAATGTTGGAAATTCGCAAAAAGATCGTACAATATCTGGTCTTTGGCCATCAGACCATGCAGGAATTGTGGCTAGTCTGAACCTGAATGGTGATAAATATTAACAATCCTAGCAGCACAGATAGCAATTTCTTTTTTTTATATCTTATCAGCTTTAAGTAAATTACCCAAATAATAAGCTAATAAGTTCAAATCGTACTTGTTCAATAGATATTGTCCTCTTTGATTTTTTCAAATGTGAGTTTTCTATTTCATTGCTTGACTTAATTGGTTTATAAATTTACTTTTTTGGCTTATCTTAATTATACGATCTCTTTTTTCCGGAGCTAATCTGTTTTGAAATGTGGGATATGATGGATTCATTATTTATAGGAGAATAATCATTATTTGATTTTTGAAAACTCATTATTGATAATTAATTGTTATGATATTTTTATTTAAATTTTATTTGATAATGTTAATTTTATGTAGTTTCCATATAATAATTGTTATTTAGTAAATGTAAACTCATAAACAGTTTTTTAATTATTTTTACAAAAACAGCTTCTGGTTTATTATAAATATATTTGAAAAGCTTGGAAACTGAGGTTTGTTAACTGATTTTGACATAATTTTGTAGTTAAAAGAAAAATATTTTAATCTAACTTATAATATTCTGCCTAATTAATAATGCAAATGCCAGAAATGACTAGAGATGAAATCAGAAGTTTCTTTTGAAAGGAAATTTCACAAGGAAATTAGGAACAATTTAATAAAAATGGAACATCACACCTGGTTCCAATATTGTATATTCTAACATAGAAGACAATATCTTTTTTAATACAGGTGGTAAATTAATAAAAGCGACAAATAATCAACGTTCCAATCGGGTTCGAATGTGTGTAGATAATAAATAATCAATCAACTTTTCTTGAATGGATTTATAATTAATTCTCCTAAAGGTTAAAGAATTCTACAAGTGGTTGATGCTTTATATGTTATGAGGTCCTCAAATTCTCATTAATGCAGGGTTCAGTAACATAATATAATAATTTTTTAAATGAAATTTGAATTAATTAATTTACAAATTCATATGATCAATGATTTAATTGGTGATGCAATTTCAAATGACATTTTGTTGTCTATATTTCAATGAAACATAACCTTTTTTAGTTAGACTACCATGTTTATAAATAATAGCATATGCCTAAGGCATATATTCTAATTAATTGCGAATCAGGCTATGAAAGTCCTGTTGTTAAAAGTATTAAATCAATAGATTGTGTATTAACATGTAGTATTGTTTATGGAGTACATGATATCCTAGTTGAAATAATATTTGATACTTTAAAACAATTAGACTATATAATTAAAAAAAGGATTAGGAAAATCAGCAAAATAAAATTTACTATGACATTGATTCCTTTTGAATTTGAATTAAAATGAAGTATATACGTTTATTTAGCAAATAACATACATACCGGTCATTAGGTTGACAAATTATATTGAAAAAATAATCCTCAATTTTTCTCCATTTCATTTAATATTATCTAACAAATATAAATACTAGAATACTTTTCCTTTATATGAAATGCTTATCATGTAATAATCATTTTCATCCACAAATGGGCTTTCACTTTTTAGGATTCAATAAGAGACAAAATTCTGTCTATGTGTATTATCAACTATGTCCATCTTGTAAAGAACCCATTGTAGGAATATATGAAACACAAAAAATAGAACTTATGCCTCCTGTTACTTCAGATGATATAAACAATAAGGTATCCGTTTTGAAAAAAGAATAATAGTATACAAAAATTTTAGCCCAAGGCTTTGAAGTCTAACTTAATCTTTTCAAGGAGGAATGATTTCTCTTACTTCTATATCATATAAATCAAAATCAAGATTATTTGTCTTTAAAATCATCTTAGGAGAACCCCATGATATAATCGATCCTTTATCAATTGCTCCACATTCATCCATTTTTGCTTTTCCAGAATTAATTCCCCATTTGCTATCATCAATTTTTTCATGTACTTTGATATAAGGTCCTTTTCCTTCATTTTTTGTATCTACAAAACTTTCAAGTTTTACTTTGGAATTGTTATCGAAATTGTAAACTATTGCTTTAAACCCAATTTTTTTATTATAAAGATTGCCTAAATCTATTTTTTCATTAGGATTATCTATTACATAATCTGCATGATATTGTTCTTTTTTCATTTGTAATTTACCGTCTGTTGAGATGTTATTGTGATAGCTCGAACCTCCACAAAAAGCGTTAGGATATTCTTTAATTTCTTCTTCTCCTTTGCTGTCATGTAAAATAGAACGAGAGACCAGAGAAATAGCTTGATCTCTTTTTTCTGCTTCCAACATTTTGAATATTACAGTAACTTCTATATTTTTGAAGTCACTTGGATATAACCAGTAGCCTTGTTTGTCTAATATACTAAAGTTCCATGTCTCAATTTGTTTCATCATTTTCTCCTGTGTTAAGATTCCTGCTTGTTTTGTTGAAATATCAATTCTTGTTGTTCCCTTCCCCACTTTCCAGCTTCCATCTGAATTTCTCTCTGAAAATATTTCTTTATGTTTTATTTCATTAATTTGTTTTAAATCATTAGGATTTTTATTGTTAAATCTATAATATTCTCCATCTGGGTTATCTCTATAAATGGGATAAATCTCTTCTTTTTCTTCTAAAGGTGCAAAAGGTAGTAATTGTATTTTTGTAATTTCTGAAACTAACGTGCTTGTTAATATAGAGATCCCAAAAATTATAATTAATATTACTACTAGTGTATATTTATACTTCTTTAGGATTAAAAATAACGTAACACCAATTACCGAACCAATGATCATATAGTAATTTTTAATTAATCCAATGATTACTGCTAAAGCTATTAAAATTAATATCTTTAAAATCAACCAATTCAATTATAGACTTTATAAATTGTATTTAGCCTATATGATTGTTCAATTGCCAAAAATAAATTTACCTCTTTACGAAATAAGTTAGATATAATAATTGATGAATAAAATGCAATATCTTTTTAATTAAATACTCTTATGTTATGATCTAATATGATTAAATGATAGATTAATTGTCTATTTTATATCCAACATTTATAGATCTACCATGTGTCCTATTCTACTTTCTACTTTCTACTTTCTACTTTCTACTTTCTACTTTCTACTTTCTACTTGAGACCTTCTCTAATTTCGCCACTGAAATTAGATAGTACATCAGTTCCAGATAATGCTACTTTCTTAGATGCTTCTCCTAGCTGATTAAGAATATTTTTTGCCTCGCTAGGGGTTATTATACCAGTAGAATTATTTGCAACTTCAGAAGCAATATTTTTTATTTTTTCTGTAGTAGTTTTTATTAAATCTGTTATACTGTTTGTTGTTGTTACTTCTTGTCCATAAACTGGAAGGAAAATTATCATAGAAAAAACAAATCCCACTGTAAAAAATATGGATTTGGATGCTAATTTCATTGTATTCATTGATAATGTAATAAGAAATAAGTACTATTTAGGATAATCTCTTGCTAATCCATTGTATAATGAAATTGATTATTTTGAAACAATTTTCTAGTTCAGAAATATGATAATTAAAATTAAATAATTTATAATTCAATGTTATAATTTACATTTACTTTATACCATCAAATAGAAAATTACTTTAACGACAAAAGGTAACTTCGATTTCAATTTTTTTAATTAGTTTTTTCTTTTAGTATTCACATAATCACAAATTTCTTAGTTAATGCCTTGAAATCAATTTTCCATATTATCATAGTCATCTTTTGAGATAACACTAAATCCAGCAGCAATTGCTGCAAGCCTTGATGATTGAGGTGTTCATTGTTTTTTTTCCGTGTATGCACCTCTTACATTTCAGCTAATGTTGGTAATTCTGGATTCTTCTTGTCAGGTTTGTATTTCTTTATTATGGCCTCAAATGAACATTCATCATCATTATGACCTAATTCAACATTCGGTATATCAAATATTGAATTCATTTATTGTGATTAGATAATTTAAAGTATCTATTTAAAATAGTGAGTAACGATATAGTTATCAAGTGAATTAATGGTTAATTATTAAGAGACTATCTCTTATACAAAAATATACATCTTTCTATGAGATAATTATCAATGGTCCATATAAAAAAGGTATAAACAAGCTGCAACTTGATTGTGCAGAAATATTATAATTCTAAAATTATATTTTTACATTGTTTTTTAACATACTAATAAACTTATTCGTAGGAGCCAAAGTGAATGTGTGTCACCTGATTTTGTAACTATTATATAGTTATAAATAACTATATGTGGTAGATAATATTTAGGCATTGAAAGATATATCTATATTCATTATATCTGTTAACTTCTTCACTAAATCTTCGTTTTTAATTGGTTTTTGAATAAAACAATCTTCCCCAATTATTCTGCCAAATTCTGAACGTGTTTTTCTAAATTTCTCATAATACATTTCACTTGCAGTCAAAAAACAAATTTTTACTTTAGAATCTTTTTCTCTTATTTTAGTATATAATTCAAATCCATCCATTTTTGGCATCTTTATATCAAGAATTACCAAATTATAATAACTACTCTTATAAAATTTTAGAGAAATAATAGGGTCATTAAATGTATCTACTTGGAATCCATTGTCTTCCAAAATATTCTTTATTGTATAAAGGACATCAGGTTCATCATCCACTAATAAAATCTTTTTAACCTTATTATTGGATATCACTTAAGATTGATTACACCTCTCTCACTATTAATTATCAGAAGCATACCATAAAAAGTATATCCTCTTGGATCAGAAAATATTTTCTGATCAATCTTTACTTATTATATTCTATTCTTACATTTTTTTTGAGCCGAAAATTTAAATAATTAATAATAAATTTATACTGTGTCTTATTAATACATTAAAAATGTTTTATTCTAATTCTAATTCTTTTCAATGTTTTCTTAACTTTTGATGACTACATAAAAAAATTTAAATAATCGCTCTTGTTCTTTAATATTAGTATTTTATTTGTGAAATGCTATTGTTCTTCGCAGACAGTAATATATGATTAGTTCTAATTACATTCAATATATTATGTTCTTTGATATTGATCGCTATTGTTAGATATGGAAAACCTTTTTCTATTCTAAAAAGAATAAATGTATATGTTTAAGTTTACAAAATTCAGTATCTGTATTATAGGAATGATTGTAGGAATAACCATACTTGGCTCGCTTCCTTTTATGGGGCTAGAATGTAGATGGTGTTAGATTCGATACAAGAAAAGAAAAACCAAACTCCTATAATATAGAGGCCACACATACACAGGTACATCAAATCAATAAGCTTGAATATCCAGATGGATATCATGGTAGTCAATCTTTTACATACTATTAAAATAATTAGAATATAGTATTTATTTCAACCTTTTCGGCGCCTAAAAATTTTTATTTTCTATTCAAATACAACCAGAAATGGTGTATATCAATCTGAATAATAGTTTCATTTATGATAAAGGCAGAAATTCTCTTAATTTTTATTGATATGACAAGAACCAAACCTTTGGATCCATTTCCTTATATCAGTCGGACTTAGTTTCTCACCATCGAATATATCTAATGTTTTAGAAGTATTTCGTAAACTCAGACCTAGAAAATACAGATAGAAGAGTACATAATTACAATAGTGGATGTTCTGTTCCTGATGATGTTCAGGCTATGACAATGAATTATGTCAAAGTATTAAATAATTTAATGAAGAGTGTGCATTACTGGAACCAAATCCAGCCGAAGAACTTGAGCTTAAGCATAATGATTGTCACGGACTCCTATTGTTATGATATAAATTCCTTAGAGGGCTATGGCAATTAATTTATCTTCAATCAATCTACTATTTAACAAGACGACTATACTACAGCATTCAAGCATAGACAAGTATAACACAATTCCATACTGTCATAGCCTCCTCTATTGTTATGGATATCTTAGAGAGGATATGGCTTTAATTAACATTGTCCTTTAAGTATTAAATAAAATTCTTAACATACTATTGTATAATGAAAGGCAAAAATGTTCTAAATGCTTCGTCGTTAGGTATTCTGCATTATATTAAACAAAGACGAGTTATAATAATAATTGGAGCTGTTCTTATGACAATAGGTTCTTTTGGAGCTATAGCTGTGGGATCAATGGTAATAAACGACGTTGTAAATAATAAACTGACCCCTCAAGGATATCCTGAAACACAATTTTTAGGAATTTCAGCATTTTCATATGAATATGGTCTAGTATTTACAACTATTTTGGGCGTATTTGTGTTCTTTGGTGGATTATTTATGGATTCAAAAAAGGAAAAAAGTGTAATTCGCCCTTAGAAATTTAGCAACAAAAACAAGAATAATATCAAAAAGAACAAGAATAACCATTCTGAAATTACTGTATCTTCGTTATACGATGCCTTAACAAAATTAATAATAATAGAAAATATAATTACATTAGATGAACAAATCATAGCCAAAAGAATAAGAAAAACTGCATTGGGTAGATATAGTTTACAGGTCTAAAAAATCTTATATTTCGAAGTATATATTCTATATATTATATCGCTCGTCCTTTAATTAAAGACAAAACAAAACAAAACAAGACAAGGCCATAATTGAATTGGTTTCAATGCAAGAGGAAGAAGGAGAAAGAAGTTGTGTCTCTTCCTCCTACTCTTTTCTTCTTTTTATATTATTTTAACATAAATAGTCGTGTCTATTTAATGGAAAATATACTTCATTAAATAAACATCATAGATAGATATTTACCTTCTTTCTTTATAAGGTGTTCTTGTAAATCTTATTTCTCTTCCAATAGTTTTTTATAATATCCATAATTATCTCATTTGTTAACTTGGATATTGCCCAATATTTTTGGTTGGTAATTGCTTCACTAAATATAAAGATTAAACATAGATACAAACATTAGAAATAGCCGCTCAATTTAAAGGACTGTTTAAATGATTTACATTAGCATAAGACTATTGCTAGAAAGTCTATAGTAATGCATGGAACATGTTGTTATATGAATTCGATATGTAAAGAGAAGTATTAGCTGGGAGACATAAATGAAATGAACGAACTAGACTATAATAGGTCTTGTAAAACCTTTTGACTGTGGGAATTCAACTCGTAATATATAAACAGATATAAAATCAAATTTATAAAGGATATTGTGTATAAATCATACTCATAGCTACATCTTTTGACATTTGTTATTATAATTCTATTAAGCTATAATGGTAAAATATATTTATGAATAACAATGACGAACATTCAAACATATCAAGTAAATCTTTTTCAATAGAGGACAATAACAAAGATTCTGTTGACAAATATAAGGAAAAAGCTAAATCCTATACAGATAAAATAGTAGATAAATTATCACCTATGGATGATATGAGGAGAAATGAAATTGTAGTTGATAAATCATCGAATATAAGGTTTATAACTTTTGGTTTATTTACTTTGATTGGTTTTATAGTATTAATTTATGCTATATTAGTCGCGGTAGTAGCAGACACGGCGATTCAATCTGCAAATGTATTTTTTGTAGTCACTATATTGAGTATTTCTATATTAGCCGGAACACTTGTATACAAAATCGGTCTCACGAAATAGAATATTTTATAGTAAAATATTCTACACTATTCTAGATTTATGATGTTCCTACGTTATGACATCCTACTCATATTTCAAATATAGATGTGTTCTTATTATTTATATAAAATAATATTTATGAGATCTATATTATTAAATAGATTCTAAATTAATAATAATAGTATAATCAAACTAAACAATAAAAAAATAAAAAAATACAATTATATTCTTTAAGTAATAGATCTCTAATAAGTGAGGAATACAATATAATATTATAGTATATGTATATGATCAAGATAACTTTTTTTACCTACTATATAATAGATTCATATCTGTCAAGTCCTATTATTAACTAAATTGATTCGACAATTATAATTTAAAGCTTAGAGAGGGCTTCGAGTATAACATGTAATTGGGATCAGCTTATTGAAATTTAAATTTTTATTGTATTATATTTAGAATAATTAAAAAATTATTTCTTATATCCTAGTAACATAGATATAGGAAAGTAAAAGTGAATCTTATTATCTTTATTATTTTCTTTAAGAAAACTTTTCATTCCCAAATTATCTTTTTTTACATCTTCTTTAAACAGATGTTGAATTTTCTCTTTATTTTCGTGAGGGGGAAATGATGCTTCAAGTAACTTGTCCAATTCCATTTCTAGATTTTGGCATTTAGTTTCCAAGTTGACTAATCCTGATTCTTCCATTAGATTCGTTAATTCTTTAAAAGTAAATGCTTTTACATGTGATGGATCACGTAACTTTTCAACTCTGTTGTATTCATTTGCTTTACTCGATTCAGGTGTTACATCAATAATTACAATTCTTCCACCATGCTTGCAAACACGTATCATATCATCTAAAACTTTTTGTGGATCTAGTAAATGATGAAAACTATATCGTGTTATAAGTAATGAAAATGAAGAATCATCAAATGGTAGGGTAAGAATATCTCCAAGTTTCCAGGTTAGGTTGTCTAATTTTTTTTCTTTTTGTATTTGTATTGCCTGCTCAATCATAGCTGGTGTTATATCAATTCCAGTAACATGCGAAACAAAATTTGCTAGATCACATGCTACTATCCCTGGTCCACATGCAACATCTAATACTGTATCGTCTCTCTGCGGTTTCGCTAATTCATTTATTAATTCTAATCCATACTGGTCAGAATGTTCTGAAAGTTGGGTAAAGGGAATAGCCTGCTTTGTAAATTGAGATATGATAGATTCATTATGTAACGACGAATCATTATTAGAATTCATTCTTAATAATCATTTATTATGACAACTTTATTAAAATTTCATTTGATTGTGATAATTTTATGAAGTTTTCAT
>DASQLB010000012.1:0-11663 GCA_035630235.1 Nitrososphaeraceae archaeon
TTGTAAATTGAGATATGATAGATTCATTATGTAACGACGAATCATTATTTGAATTCATTCTTAATAATCATTTATTATGACAACTTTATTAAAATTTCATTTGATTGTGATAATTTTATGAAGTTTTCATATTATTGGTAAACACAAAATCTTAATAAAATTTTAACTTAATTAATTTAAAACAATTTTTGGTCTATTATAAACTTGGTCGAAAGCATTTAAACGTAGATATCTCAACTGATTTTGACACAATCTTGTAGTTCAAAAATTGTCATCAATTACTATGAAAAATATACTGTTGTAGAAGATAAATTTTTAAACAATACTTTGTATATTGATCATCTCAAAGAATTACAAGATGAAATCTTGAATTGTTTAAACAATCAGTCAAATGTCTTATTTTGAAGACCAATATGTTCCCTTATTCTTCAGCCATGTCTGATAGTCAGATAGTATTTTTGAATGATCAAATCCAAATTTTATATTTTCTAAATTATTAATTCCGATCCATCTTAATTCTGCAACACCATCTCCTGCTTTTAGCTCACCGTTTATTATTTTAGCTATAAAAGTTATTGATATAATGTGCCCTCTTGGATCTCGATTAGGATCAGAATAAACACCTAAAATATCCATTGGTTCTACTTTAACCAATAATTCTTCCTCTCCCTCTCTTCTTACTGCATCTTCTACCTTCTCCCCTTCATTAACAAAACCTCCTGGCAATGAAAAAAAATCTTTGAAGGGATCTTTTTTCCGTTTTATTATTAAGATCTTGTCGCTATTAGAATTTTCAGATAATATTATATCTATTGTTGGAACAGGATTTCTTGATTTATCTTTTTTATTGGCATTACTCATATAAATTATTTAGAACAAAAAAATATAATAGGATTATTCAATTCAAAATTGAAATAATATTATATATTCATACTTGTTAAAATTTTATTCGAAAGCTGAGTTTGTAGTATGACGTGTAATTGGGATCTACTTTCAGTAATTTTATTTTATTTTTCAAAAGAAAAGAGTATAAAAACTATATTTAATTAACGTCAGTGTTGGGACTAGCACCTTTGTCCATCAACAATGGGTTATTCTAATATTAAAATATTGAATTACTATAAGTGGTTGAAATGATTAGGACTAAATCTATTTATGATCCAAAAGAAGAAAATGATGTAATTAGAATTGATGGTTAATAATATTGTTATTTTTTAGTTTAATTGTATTAAAACTTTCTTTCATTTTGTATATGTATCTTGTATATAGAACAAACTATCCTATTTTAAACCCCCTTTAATCTAACCACCAAGATTAGATATTACATCAGCTCCTCCTAATGCTGTTTTTTAGAAGATTCTCAGAGTTGAGCAAATATTTTTGCCTCTTTTTGGTTGATTTCTCATGTAAAATTGTGTGCAAATTCTGATGCAGTATTTTTTATTTGTCCTACAGTGGTTTTTATTTAATCTATTATGCTGTTTGTTGTTATTGATTTTTACTGTCCATAAACTGGAAGTAAAATCATCATAGAAAAAACAAATGCTACTACAAGAACTATTGATTTAAATGTTGATTTCATTATATCATTGATAATGTATTAATTAATTAATATTTAGGATAATCTCTTGTCAGTTAATTGCTTGTTATTGAAATTATTAATGTTCTTGACACAATTTTGTAGTTCAAATTATCACTAAATAAAAATTTATATACGATCAATTTCAATGAAAATGCTAAAAGAATTTTATATTAAAAAAAGAGAATGTAATAATTATTATCTGAAAAAAAATCCAGTAGCAAAGTTTGCCATTATGAATATTATTACAAACTGAAGAAGTGCCTGAGTTGCAACAACTTACATATCTACACATAAGTTTCTGAATTTTGGTCATATTGGGTTCCTTTTTCCTTAACTCATGATAGACTCTAATATTCGTTGGAAGAAGAATTCCAAGTCCCTGAATAAGCATTACTGTAACAATAATTAATACCGTGATGATCCAATATACTACTGGAGATTCTAGAGTAATTAAACCCATTTTTGAAGCGAGGAAGTAACCTGCAGTAGTTGTAACAGATGCTACAGATGGCATATAAAAAACCATTTTTGGCATAAGCCATGAAATGACTTCTTTACGTGTTGAAAGACTTACATTTCGAAGTATGGGACCAAGTAGAAATGCCATAAAGATATCTGTTCCAGTCCATAATATTGAAGTTAATATATGAACATAATTAAGAAGAAGAAGGTTAGCAGTCACTATTGCTAGAATTAAGGCGCTAATTGGAATAACAATCCATATATTTGAGCGTAATGATATTGTTGGTGGTTGTTGTATCGAAGACTCCAATTGAATATGCTATCTTGTATAACTTATTAATATAACCTTTTATTTTATTGAATCAATAACTAGTACATAGAATAATTGTTATGCTTCTAAATAATTATATAATGGTATTTTCAATTATATTTTCCTTATTATGTAATCAGTTCTAATTACAGTAACATATTTGCCCAACATTTGAACTTTGATAATGTACTAATAAACTTAGTCGTGAACGTGTAAATAGAGTATAGTTAACTGATTTTGTCACAATTTTGTAGTTCAAGATATAATTTATAAGATTTAGAGAAAATATCTTAAAAATGAAACAATATTATCTCTTAGTGATCTCATGCTACGATATCATTATTGTTAGATATATTAATTTCTAGAGTAACCTTATCTCCTTTTTTTATCCCAAGTTCTTCAAATTCTCTGGCATTCATTTTAAATGTAGTTGATTCTGATGACATGTTATTCCTATCACCACCAAATGCACTTTCTATAGCATCAGATATTTTCTTCGGTAAATTCTTCAAATCATCCAATGAAGTAATAGGTATTGCTGCTACTCCGAAAGGGTTTTCGGGGAAACCTTGTTGTCTTTTAGTAGGATAAAAATGGCCATTAGTATAGATCGATACATAAACATAAGAACTATTATCTTTAGAAGTCTCTATTTTTGATACGATAAATTCTTTCTTGTAACTCATAGTATAAATTATTTAATCACCCAAATATATGCATCTATTATTTGTCAATACTAAACACTCTAACTAGTCATTTTGTAGGATTTTTTTATACTATTTGGAATTTTTCCAGTTGATTTCAAATTTACTTGAATCTATATTACTTGTTTGCGTGAAGCTTAGTGATAATTTCTAATCCGTGAATTTATCGCTATAAAAATTTAATAGATATTATTTTAGTATAGTTTATTATATTATTAATAATCTTAGTAAAAGATTCTGAGCCTTGTTGCGAGACGGGATCGGAGGGCTTCAAATACAACATGAAGTTGGTATCAGCTTATAGAAATAAGTATTAATTTTTTAATAATAGAATAATTAAAAATTATTTCCTGTATTCAAGTAACATAGGTATACGAAGGTAAAAATAAATATTATCATTCTATGAAAATATGAGTTATAAAATATTATTTCAAAACAAGTTAAATTCATAACTACCTATCAACTATTTTAGAGTCTATGATTCAGGTTATAGGATATGCAGCTAAGGAAGCCAAAGCATCTCTAACACCTTTTTCTTTTGAAAGAAGGAATCTACTTGATCATGATGTAATGATTGATATTCAGTATTGTGGGATTTGTCATACCGATATCCACCAGGTTAAAAATGAATGGGGACGATCGACTTATCCTATGGTTCCAGGTCATGAAATAGTAGGGAATGTTTCACAAGTTGGTTTACAAGTTACGCGATTCAAGGTTGGTGATAAAGTAGGTGTAGGTTGTTTTGTTGATTCTTGCCGTAAATGTGATGCTTGCCGTCAAGGTGTTGAACAGTATTGTAGCAATGTACTTACAACTTATAATGGAATAGAAAAAAATGGCAAAACTCCTACTCAGGGAGGATATTCTAATAAAATTATAGTAGATGAAAAGTACATACTTAGAATGCCTGACAACCTTGTTACAGAACATGCTGCTCCTCTTCTTTGTGCTGGTATAACTCTTTATTCTCCTCTTATCCATTGGAAAGCAGGACCAGGAAAAAAAGTTGCTATAATAGGTCTTGGTGGCTTGGGACATATAGGTGTAAAAATTGCACATGCACTTGGAGCAGAAGTAACTGTGTTAAGCCATTCACTTAAAAAACAAGAAGATGCCAAGAAAATGGGAGCTGATAACTTTTATGCAACTTCTGACCCCAACACTTTCGAAAAACTAGTAGGATATTTTGACCTTATAATCAATACAGTTTCGACTGACTTTAACTTGAACCAATATTTGAATCTGCTCAGACTTGATGGAACAATGGTTGTAGTTGGAGCTCCAGAAAAAGATGTTCAGCTCAATGCACATTCTTTGATAAGTTCACGACGCAATCTTGCAGGTTCTTTAATTGGTGGAATTCTGGAAACTCAAGAAATGCTCGATTTTTGCAGTAAACACAATATTGCATGTGATGTTGAGCTCATTCCAATTCAAAA
Source organism: Nitrososphaeraceae archaeon (assembly GCA_035630235.1). GTDB lineage: Archaea > Thermoproteota > Nitrososphaeria > Nitrososphaerales > Nitrososphaeraceae > TH1177. Next base: position 4,501 of record DASQLB010000012.1, read on the forward strand.
GGTAAATGAGGCTTATGAACGTATATTAAATAGCGATGTAAGATATCGTTTTGTAATTGATTTAAATTCTCTTGGAAAAATGTGACTATAAAGACTAACCAATAATAACTGGTTAAAAGACTAGAAAGATTAATTTTAAGTATTTCTTAACTTTTTTCTTATTTTTATACAAAATATAATCCAATCAATTAGCGGGTTCGAAGGTGTGTGAACTGATTTTGACACAACTTTATAGTTGATAAAAAAGTATTTAATAATAATAATGTCCTTTTAACTTAACATATTTCTTACAGTATTCGTGAATATTTTTTTATCGACTGGTTTTCTCATAATTTGTCCTTTTGAGATTCCTGGAACTATACTTAATAATTCATCTAATATGTCCAAAGCTGTTACAAAAAGAATCTTAATTGTTGGGTCTATAGATTTTATTCTTTGATGTAATTGAAATCCATTCAAATCTTTCATTCGAATATCAAGTATTACTAGTAAATCATCAAAACTCGAAAGTTCTTCTACATAATTTAGTGTAAGATTAGGATCTGTAAAGCAAGCAATATGATAATCATAATCTTTTAGAAAGCTTCTATAAGTAAAAAGAACATCTCTATCATCATCGACTATAATTATTCTTTTGTTTTTCTTTTTTTTATGGAAAAAGAAACCTTCTCTATTTTTATTCTTATTTCCTATAAAATCTTCATATATGCTAGGTTGATTCTTCATCATGATAGATTGTCTATTGTTAGTATAATCATTCTGCGACAAAGTATTACTTCTTTCTATAGTGTATGTAGGATACCCAACGTTTTCTGTTACTTTTAATTCACCATTATTTATAAAATTATATTTGTTTATAATATTAGAAAAAGCTTTTAAAATTCTATAAAATTATTTCCAATAATTATTTTGTTTTTCGGAGCTAAAGAAGACGAATTAATCTTTGAACATATATTTACTGTAGAACCAAATATATCTAGTTGATAATTATCTCCAGCTAAGGCTAAGTCTACTACACCATAATCTAAACTAATCTTATAACTCTCTACTTGTGATAAATTATTATTCTTCAATAATTCTTTATTCATATTTTCTCGCTTTTCTAAAATCTCTAATCCGCATTGTATTACCTCTTCAACTGCTTTTTCATTATTAAGATCTGAAAAGTTTAAGAAATAACACAGTAAACGATCACCAAGATTTTTTGCAATCTTACCGTTATAACGGTTAATTATTCGAGATAATGAGTTTATAACAGTAGAATAGTATTCTCTTATATTTGGAGGATCATCTGCTATAGCAGTATTGTTTATTGAACTTTCAAATTCTATAAAGCATACACAACATTTTATTGAATCATCAGTAAATTTGATGCTTTTATTGCCTTTATTGCTATGATGCCACATTTATTTGTCTACCATCTATAGTAACTAGTAAGAGAGGAACGCAATTCATATTCTCAATTTATCCTTGGAAGTAAAGTATTTACAATAGCAACATTTGTATCTTTTTCGGATTTAGGATTACTATTATTTGGTAAAGGACTCTTCATTATTTATCCTACTCTTAAAATTTAAGACTGTATATCCTTCATAAATCATATAATATATTTAAAAAATTTAAAGAAATTGGTCTAATTAGAGATAGAATTAAAATCTCTAAATTTTCGGCGCCTAAAAATTTTACCAATAAATTTATGTATTAAACCATCTCATAAATTATAAATAGAATAAGAATAGATGGAAACTCCGATAACTCAAGCAATATTATGTGAACGTTACGGAGATACACTCCATCATTATTTATCCAACCTTCTTTAATTGAAAAATAGGAATTTTTAATTTATTATATTAAAATTAAGATTTTTACCTTCTATTTAATAATTGATTATATCAACAAGAGTATATCTTTAAAAGAAAAAATTAGTTACTTTTCAAATACATTGAGATTTTTACATAGGTCGATCAAATCTTCAGGGCTTACATCTTTGACCACTTCTTTACATATTGAATCTTCTAAACTTGCTATATCATCATAATATTTTTGTTCATCTTCTGCTTCTTGGATATCGCAATCTTTGCCATCCCAATCACCTTTATAAGTCTGTATGCATATATCTGCAGCATAATTTTCCACTTTTTCTATTGCAGCATATATTGTGGGTGTCATAAGCTGCGAAACAGAAAATAATACTATCATAGTAATGGCTAGTTTTTGTTTAATAACCATATTATGTTATCGATATAGTTACTTTTATCCTTTTTTAAAATATAATCATCATATTAAATTTTATTAAATAATTGTATATCTAATAATTTGTCCTTGTATCTTTTAAAAATCTAGATATTTATAGTAATCATAAATCAGTTGTATATTTACCTCATTGCTAAACTATTCTATATGTTTCAGAACAATATCAAGTTTTTGTGGCATTTTTTAGATATCTTTCCCTATTTATTATCGTAAAATATATGTAGAGGAATCCCAATATAATATCGGCTCGGAGGAGTGTCAATTGATTTTGACACAATTTTGTAGTTCAAAAATTTGTTATTAGTATTAAAAGTTAGATTTAATTAAATTCATGTATTTAAGTAGTATTTAGTAATCACAAAAAATATCTTTCCATTATTGTGGGAAAAAGAATACATTGGAGAAGACAAATCTTTCAAAAAGTATTAATTATTTATTGACTATCGATCTAAAAAAGTTGCTAGTAGAATCATTTTGCTTTTATTTCTACACTAATAGCAGTCGTACATCTACCTAGTGAATGCATTCATTCTTTTATGTAATGAAGACTATGGCGTTAATTTATATGGTCTTTGTTTTGTTGATCATTTTTAGATAAAATAATATAAGATTTTAAAGACAATAATCTATTTCTTTAAAAATGCTCTACCAACAATTACACCTACCAAAGTAAAACATCCAATAATTACAGCGACAAATATAGTATCTGCTACTGATGCTAATGGTTCACCTACAATTCCCATAAATATTGAATATACAAGGATAATAAATCCAATCAATGCAAATAGACCAAAAACTATTGATTTTATATTAACTGGTGATTCCTTATCTCCACTTTTTGTACCTCCAACTTCTTTTTTTGTTGTTGTTGGAATTGTTGTTGTTAATTCTTCTTTAGTTGAAGATTTATCCGTGCTAATTCCTAAATTAGAATTATCATTATAATTATTCTCATTTTTTTTATTCATTTGATTTTCTTGAGTTAATTGAGATTTATCTGGTTGATCTTCATATCTTATTGATTTATCAATAGTTGAAGAATCTTCTCCAGTTACATCTTTGTCTTTTTCTATTACTTCTTTAACTGTATCTTCAAGATTTGTAACTACTTCATTACCTCTCTCTAGAACTTTATTAATCGTATCATCAATAGTAGTGCTTTTTAATATTTCATCTGTTAAACTATTATTTTTCTCGTTTGTTGCACTGTTATTATTTCCAAAATCTTTGTTATCAGAAATTTCTTTCTTATTTGGCGCTTTATATCCCTTAGGTAGAGTCATACTTTTGATATTACACTCATTTTTATTAATATTCCTGTTTTAAGATCACTGGGAAACGTAGGAACTATCCTGCTGTCTAATAGTTAAATGACGGTTATTATTTAGAGACAATAATATATAATACTAATTGGAGTGAATGATGGTGGCCTATTTAGATTATTATAGTAGCATAGAATATTATGACATAATAACAAATAAAAATAAAATATAATTTTTACATTAATATTTAATATTGGTGTGAAGAAATAAATGTAAAATCTAATCAGTAGAATTTGAATTTGATGTTTTATACCAGAATATCAAAATATAACTTACACTAATGCATAATTTTTAATAAATGAAGTTTTATTTAAATGAAGGTAAACATTAACTAAATTAATACGTTATACTCAACTGTTTTGACACAATTTAGTAGTTCAAACATATAGCATAGATTTAGTTAATCATACAATAATAAATTAGATTTTGTGAATGTCTTGTTGATGATTTTCATGAGTATGTATACAAAATCATCTTATCATTTTTATATATCATCTATAGGTACAATGCCACTATCTTCCTGTATGACCTCATTGACATAATGTGCATGAACATCACCATCATCAAAAACTTGGGCTACTTTCATATAATTTTGTCTTGTATCATTATTATCTGAATTTGTTTGTGACATATTATTCATAACATCTATCTGAACAGGAGATATAGTAGGTAATAATTCTCTAATAGACAATGGTATGTTATCTTGCATTTGATCTTCATTATAATAAATATTCAAAGCAAAATACCTTTCACCAATATTACCTAATTCAATTACAGTTGGTTTTGATTGTTCCTTGTCTCTTTCTTGATCTGATATAATAAATCGTAGTTGATCATAGGTTTTTCTATCAGAGATAAGTCCTGCTAATTGGTGCTTCTCTGCTTCTGAAAATGGTTTACCCAATTGTTGTGCTAGTTTGATAAATGGATCTTCTAATCGTATTATCATTATAGTATTAGTATAATTTAAATGATATATCTATTCTGGATTTGGATAAATTACTTGACATTGTCTCTGATAGATTATACTTTTCATATTATTAAATAGTCCATTTAAGGAAAAAACTATGAATTATCTCAAAAATTTAATCTTATTATTAGATCAGTTAATTAGTATTTATAAATTTGATAACTTGTTGTGTACCCGCATTATCACATATGGATCCATATAATAATTTACACTAATTATACTTAAAGTTGAAAAATTTTTAGGATGAGATTATTTACACAAGGTTAAATGCTTTGAATACCCTTTTGTGCAGTCTTCAATAAATTGAGCTTATATTTTTTATTCGCTTACCTACAACTATGTTATTCCATCTGTGAGCGCCGAAAAATATTGTAAAAGATATTCTTTAGGCCACGGAATATCAAACATTGCCCAAGAAATACCAAAATCAGTAGAGCCAAATATTCCACGGTTGTTGATAGCAAAATATTCTCCACTGTTAAAAGGATTCGAAGCAAGGATTGTACTTCTTGTTCCATTGTATTGGGGAAGATCTTTTGAAATAACCTTTCACTTTTCGCCATCTGCTGATCTCCTAAATACAAATGACTCTGCATTTTCAATAGAATGTGCTTGTTGAGCTGTCAGCGAAGCTGATACAATCATATTTTGAGGATTAGTTGAATCTACAGCAACTCCATCGAGACACTTATGTAAGTCCTTCTGTTGGACTATTCCAGAATTCTCCATAATCAAAGCTTCCAAAATAGCCACCACCTGCAGCAGAATACAGCCGTATAGGAGTATTCATATGAGTTACCAAAGTGTGAGTATCATAGTACTTTGCTTCATTCGGTCTATCAAAGTTTTAACACCATCACGGCTCTGAACTAGAGCTCCTGCTTCTATATCAACAATAATATATTCAGAATTAAAGTCTGGCTCAATTTAACACACATGATGAGTCCAAGGTCTAGTGGGAAGCTCCATAATTTCAAAGATTCTAACTTGTTCAATGTACTCCTTATTTCCCAGGATTCGTCCACCAAGGCACTTGATACATAATGCACTAGGTTGGATCCAACTTATACCTTATTGAATCTATCATGTTCCTCCTTCAGAGAGCTAACTGAAACAGACATTATATTAGAAGTAGAGATTTTATTCATTCCAATACTCTCCCTAGTTGGTCAACTTTTATCAAATTTCATAAACCCTCTCCAAATGTATTACAATATACTCTATTTGGATTCTCATGATCGAGTACTATATTTTGTGAGAATGCAATTCAAACTCTCTCGAGTCTTCCATCCACTCATTGAAGTTTCAAGCACAAGAACTAAATTTTGCATTCCAGCTATAAGAGTCGTCATTGAAAAAAAGAATCCTCTTCTTTTTCGTGTCTCATCTGGTATCATCTTGGATATTTTTAGCCAATGGAGTACTATTCTTAATGCAGAATTCCATTTCTGATAAAAACATTTCTATCTTTTGTTTTAATATTGGTTCTATTGCATATCCAATATGTTCACCTATCTCTCTATTTTTACAATAAAACTTTAATGTAGGTGTGCCTTCAATCGATAAACGATCTATTAACTCCTGATTATTTTTATCATCTACCATAAGCTTTAGAAAAACTAACTTATTCTTATATTGTTCAGATAATCTATTATATAATGGTTCTAAAGCTTGACAAAAACCACACCTAACTGCGCTAAAATTAACTACTACAGGAAGGACAGAATCTATCACTTTTTCTTGCCATAATTTTGCTTGTATAGTTTCTACCGACATAGAAATAGTAATAAATATCAGACTTTTTTATTTTTCTATAATAGGTATAATATTAGAACTCTATTAATCTGAATTTAATATGAAGTAGCCTAAAATGCAAAACAAGATCATCTAAAGACAAAAATTCCATGGGTAGTAGTTAATTATCATTGTGATGAAACTGAGTATTACCTTTCTTCTTATTCATCTATCTTTTTTTTATCTAATTTAGAAATCAGTATTAATATAATATAGAGTCACGTAAGAAATTTATAATTAAAGTTCAACATATTTATATATATAGAGTATCATTAAAAGTTCAGAAAAGAAAAGAAATATTTACGATTAAATATAATTATGGATATCAAAAACTTTATTTATCCGAAAGATATAAACTTATTCGTGAGGATGCAATGTAAGGTTTGTAATCTGATTTTGACACAATTTTTTAGTTCAGAAATTTACGAAAAATCTATTTTGTATTGTAAGCTTTTCTATAAATATAGCTAATTACCGTTTAACAAGTTACTGAAATTATAATATTAATAAGTTATGGAAACGATAAGGTTATATCTTGTGTATTTTATACATATTTAATGTCTTTCTATATACTTTTATGGAATTATACAGATCAGGGAATAAAAAATGTAAAAGAATCTCCAAAACGAGCTGATGCTTTTAAATCCAAATTAGAAAATGCTGGTGGGAAACTAATAGAAACATATTATACGTTTGGTAAATATGATGGAGTATCAGTAGTAGAGGCTCCTAACGATGAAGCATTGATGTCTTGTCTGTTATCTATTGAAAGTCAAGGTAATGCACGTACTGTAACTTTAAAAGCTTTTAGCTATGATGAAGCT
>DASQLB010000013.1:0-6706 GCA_035630235.1 Nitrososphaeraceae archaeon
TTAACTGTTGATACTACGGTTGTGTATCTAAAAATGATGATTAATTACTTTATTCCTTTTACTTCTAATAGATAATACTCACCGTGTTTTGTAAGTGTGCCATTAATATGGTATTTGTTTTCTGGATTAAATTGACTTGTTCCCAAGTCTAATGTCCCTTTTATGACTTTAACATTTTCACCATTTTTCTCAATCTCGTTTACTGTCTTCCAAGAAGCACGTAATTCCATCATATTTTTGGAATCTCCTGAGTCAATGGTTATTCTTCCTGCTAACAATCTTTCACCTGAAATTCTTTCGGCTTGCATAGTTCCGCCTTCAAGTTCGTATTTACAATTACCAGATGGACATAATTGACTTGAATTACTAAGCACAAATGCAAAGTCAGAAACTTGATAATAATCATCAAGATATTCGCTTTCATGTGGTACTAGTTGAATTTTAGTGGCAAGTTCAGCTTGAGTATTATCCTTTAGTTCACTTTTATCTATGTTAGGATTAGATAGAAAATCTGGTGTCTGTAGAGTTTGACTAAATCCGTCAATGCTCAGATTTAGTAATATCAAAGTTAGAATTGTAACCATAGTTGTTGCAGTTAAAATAATTGATTTAGTATCAATTTGTACCACAAGAATAACTTCAAATATTCCTTTATAAGTTTGTAATACCAAATAAAATGGATAATGCGGTTAAAGATAACTAACATTCTCTAGTTGTTGGTCATATTTATAATCCCAAATAAAAGTTAGTGATAGAAAAATTACCGTAGCCTAAAGTGGAATGATGGTTCTCTCTCACATTGTACTAGCTGGCTGAAAAATTCCAAGGTAAGAGAAAAGTTCAGGTGTTCCAGCAGATTGTGGTTGTACTTTCTAAAAATTTTTAATTTTTTGTAAAGTCCAATTTAATGTATTTATTTCTTCTTTGAGGATTTTATTAAATACTCTATTGTCTTTTGTAGAGTCTGATTTATGAATATTTATAATTTCATTTTCAACTGATTGAAGTTCAGCATTAATTGAAGATAATTTTGTTAATAAATACGATGCTCTCAACAAAACATCAACTTGATTTGGATTAAAATTATCAGAATTATCAATATCATTTGCAAATATTTTTATTTTATTATCTATAACTTCTGATAGGGTAGTAGGGGAATTTAAAATATTATTCATAGTTATCATATCATCTAGTTTAGCGAGAACGTTATTATACTTTTATTAAATATCCATAGATTATTTTCGCTCTCTATAACAATGATGGTCAGACAATTAAAGTTCTCATATTCTGGAATAGTTATTAGTTATTGTAATATTAATTACAAAATTGAATTTGTAAAAAACTCCTTAAATATTCTCTCTTTTTACTATAATATTAGATTCTTATTCTAGAACCACTTAATAATCCAAAAAATAATTGCTTAATTGATTAGAATACAATTATTCATATTTATCTCATTGGATGTAACAGGCATTTCAAAAGTTACTATAATGGTTTTACCATCATAGGATTCTAAATTTTTCAATATATAATTTGAAATTTCTTCTAAGACGAATTTATTGACTTATTTTCTACCATGTACAACAAATTTTAATTTATTATCTTCCATAACTAAGTGCTATAATAAAGGCAGTGATTGTTTTTATAGTTTATGTAACAAAGTATAAGACTTATAAAATTAGATAAATGAAATGATATATAATGAGTAAATATATTTCAAAAAAGGTCTTACTTATCGAGCCGGCAAGGAATTAGATTTATCAAAGCGTTTAATTACTCTTTTTTCACATTCTTGGCCTTCTGGTGGACTCAAATCATCACTAGCAACACAAGCATAATATCTGTCTCCAACCTGTATTTGATCGATATCTCTGTGTCTCTATCAAATGTTAAAGTTCTTTGTATTGTACTGCCTTTGCCTTTATCAAGTTCTGCTTGAACATCTTCTATAACTTCAGACTGTATTTGACCTTTTATTATAGCAGCAATTACTAACTTTTCAGTATCTTTTTTATCTGCCAAAGGAGCAAGTATTTTTATTTTCACTTTTGTCAATATTTGAGCCACTTCCAGTATTATTTACATTAGCTTCATAAACTGCTTGAGTTTTTTCATATACGTGTGAGCCCAATTGGAACAAACGAACAGGTGTTGGTTTACTTGTGCTTAAAATATCTCCTTCATTACAATCAAATTTTGCCATGGAATTACAATTATTTTTTACATCTCCTACTTGATATGTACATACAAAGAATTCATCTGGTGTACTTGCTTTATAGTTCTAATCAGTAGAATAGATAAACCAATAAAAATATTTTAAATTGTTTAGTGATAACATAATTCAAGATTTATTCATTTACAAGAATTATTTAATAATAATATTACATTTAAGTATTATATTGCCCTCCCTATAGTGAGTGAAAATCGAGTGTATACTATGATATTAGTAGGAAAGTGTAAAACTAATTATTCCTCCTGAGGAAGATAGTAATCATAGGCTAGAAACAAATGATAACCAGACGTTCTACGAAGGAAATAAGGCTAAAAAGGAACAAACTGAAATTTTTTATGGAATTGAAGATTCAAATAATGCAATTTTAAATTTTGTTTATAAAGCAAAGTATAGAATTGATGCCTGCCTGAATTCAAATGAACCATCTGTAATGGTCTCTGATAAATCTATAAAACAAAAAAGGATTAAAGCAAAAGATAGAGGAGTAAAATTTAGATATATAACAGAGGTCACTAAAAAAAATATTGATTATTGCAAAGAAATGATAAAGTATTTTGATGCAGAAATACGACATTTAGAAGGTGTTAAAGGTAATTTTGAGATTAGCGACGATGGACAAGGATATGTAACTGCTGCTAATTTACAAGAAGCAAAACCAATAAAACAACTAATATATAGTACAGTAAAAGAAATTGGAGAACAACAACAGTATATTTTTGATACTCTTTGGACTAAAACAATTTCTTTCGAAGAGAAGATAAAGGAAATTGAAGAAGAATTTATACCAGAAGTTACAGAGGTAATTCGTAATCCGAATAAAGCCCAAGCCTTAGAATGGAATCTATTAAGCATGGCAACTAAAGAAATACAGATAATATATTCTACTGTTAAGGCATATAAAATGCAAGATAATGTAGGAATAATAGATTATCTAGCTAAACTAGCACGAAATAATAATATAAAAGTGAGAATGCTCACTCCTAATGACTCGTCAATCAAAGAATCATTAAAGAGATTGAAGGATGATACTAATAATTCTATTGATATTAATTATATCGAACCTAAATCTGGAATTATAATTAATACTATAATTGTAGACAAAAAATATTCTTTAGTAATGGAATTAAAAGATAAAAAGTATTCAATAGATAAAGAAAATTCTACTATTCCTGGAAAAACTACAAAAGAAATACCAGAAGAACCTGCAGTAGAAATAGGAATATCAACATATTCCAATAGCATAGCTACTGTTTTATCATATATATCTGTATTTGAAACACTCTGGAGACAAACTGAACTATTTGAACAACTGAAACAATCAGACATTTTAAAGACAGAATTTATCAACATAGCTGCCCATGAGCTTCGAACACCTACTCAAACAATTTTAGGATATTGTGAAATGATAAGTATATTTCCTGAAAAAAAAGATGAATACATAAATCCAATAAAAAGAAATTCCGAAAGATTATACAAGCTTACAAATGATATACTAGATGTAGCGAAAATAGAAAGTAATTCATTAAAACTAGATATAGAAAAAATTGAATTAAATGAAATAATAAATGAAACAGTAAAAGATTTTACTAATAGAACTTTTTTTATCAATAAAGATGTAAAAATAAATTTTAATACTTCAAATGATAATTATCCTCAATCAACATTATTTGTTTATGTAGACAAAAATAGAATTCAACAAGTAATTTTTAATCTTTTGGATAATGCTTCTAAGTTTACAGACAAAGGAGAAATTACTTTAACAATAGAAAATAATACTGACAAATATAATAATATAACAATTAAGATACGAGATACTGGTAAAGGTATAGACCCCGAGCTAATACCACGACTATTCAAAAAATTTGCAACAAAATCTGAAAGAGGAACAGGTCTTGGTCTATATATTTCAAAAAATATTATTGAAGCTCATGGTGGTATGATATGGACTGAGAAAACTTCAAATGGGAAAGGGGCAATATTTGTATTTACTTTACCAACAAGAATAGACAATCGTAAATTAACTTAATAAGTTCTACACGAACTCCAACATCAGGAGGTCCATAGCATAAATAGCTAAATAATATATTTAAATCTATTAGATGTTTATAAAATCTTAATTTCATTTTTCATTATTTTAATTACAAATTTATTTATTCAGTATAGCATTATAACTAGCATAAGTAGTTTCATTTTATATGTCCATAGAATTAATAGTATCAGAAATCATAGAAAATGCATTCAATATGGACTATAATATGATATTCGCAGTTATGTTCAGAGTGAAATTGCAAAATATATCACTCTATATCAAAGTAAAATGAAATGCTGTAAAAATTTGGTTTAAGAATTATAAGGAGAGATTATGCTATATGTTAGGCATTAGTATTAATTTCTAATAATGTCTTAATAAACTATGTAGATAAAATTAACTCAATGTCTCTACATTCTAATGATGATAAATTCAAAAAAATTATAGATGAATTTATACTATCTTCATCAGATAATGAATCAATAAAATACATTTTACGGAGTATAGATTTTGAGGCATTCAAATTAGGGATTTCTTTTTATCAAATGATATTCCTATTAATCCAAAAAAATGCTATTCTTAACAGAAAATCTCTATAAGATAAATGACAAAATGTTAAAGAAATTTTAATTTTATCATATTTTACAATAAGTTACTAATAATTTAAGCTGTATACTATGTAGTAGTATATCTATATTGAATTCTTATTTTTGCACCGCTATCGGTATTACTTCGAACTAGTCTTATAATACCTAAAAATTCTGCTTGCTTGTTATTATTATAATTCTTAATATATTACATCAAATTATACAAATAAAGAGATAATACACACAAGAATATGACTATATGCTAGTCATTAATACATGGGTTTATATAGCTTAGATATTGCTTCTGACTTTATCGAAGCAGACAAACAAGTAATAGGCTCTTTTCAATCACAATTAGACAGAAATAGTAGTGGTGTATGAGATTTGTATAATCCATAAAGAATTGCGGAAATCACTCAGTAGCGGTAAATAACTTTACAAATTACCTGTCAAATACTGCAAATCTAGTAAATAACGCTCTATTATCAAATATTAGAGTACAACACAGCACTTGAACAAACACATAATAATCTAAAGGCTTGCGCAAAAACAAACACCAATTACATACAATCAGTTAATAGCCAAAATAAAGATGTAAATTCTAGCAGTCCTTAACAACAACTCCTTATTATCAGATACTAAAGACCGTATCTGAGCGACTAACATACAGTAATGATTTGATCGATTTAAATCAATCCACAGAAAACCAAAAGAAGAAAGAAAAACCCTAAATGAATCCTTATAGCCGAACCAGACTCAGATATTTACTTCACAGTTTGAATTACAGAAAGTTAGTTCAAAGAACTTGAGTATGTCATGGCCTTGCATAACCTCACCAGTAGGAGGCCATGGCTATTATTAACTATATTATTACCTAATTGACAAATAAAATAGTCGAAAATTTATTAAATAATATCTTAGTGATTTAACATAATGATTTAAAATAAAATGGTAACCCAGATAGAACCAAATTAGTTATATAAAATGTTTATCCTAATATTATATGTCAAGTAATTCTACTATCTATAATCCAGAAGATATTATAAAAAAAGAAGCCAGAGGTTTAGGGGAGGATACAGATTTTGGGGAAATACAAGAAGTTGGTGTAGAATATATAGTAACACAAAAAGGTATTTTGGACAAAGACAAATACTATATTCCAAAGAATTTGGTAGAAAGATTTGAGGATGGTATAGTCTATTTTAGTATTACAAATGAAGAGGCAAAACAGTACAAAGAACATGAGACGAACTTGATATAATTTTTATATAGTTATAATTTAATGATAATGAAAAACAATTTTTTTACAATACGATGGTTGGATTTTAGACATGGACAGGGTATATATCTTGGTTTTTTTATATATTTTGCTGACTCTATACTTATTCAATATGCATTGTTGATTGAGAAATTTCCTTTCTTAGATCCCCTCTTAGGAGCAAATATAATAGGATTTGCAATAATATTCATTGCATTATATGTACCTCTTGCAGTCATAATAGGATATTGGCATAGAAAAAGCCAATGGACAGTAGAAGTCGAAGCCTTATTTAAAGAGAATAAAGTTGGAGCAATGATGTGGCTTTTTGTTATTGACTTGGTAGAAGGAAAAATAAATGAAAAAGAAATGAAGGAAATGAGAGAAATACTTTTAAAAATAACAAAAGGAAAAGGAAAATCGACTCCAGGTGATAGTAATGAAAATACACGTGTAGAAAAATAAAGTCTTAGTATTATATACATATTAATAATGTATTTGAACCTGAAAAGATACTAAATGAAAACATTAAACCAAGCTTTGAAAATGTTTATAGTACATAAGCTCTTATGATTTTATTGGATATTCTTGGTCTTTTT
>DASQLB010000014.1:0-3810 GCA_035630235.1 Nitrososphaeraceae archaeon
TTAATGAGCTAAAAATTATAGCTGTCGAAACAAGCATCAGGAAAAATATAGTTGTCATATGAAATGAAAAATTAAATGAAAAGTTGACATTTTCGTTCATTTGTTAAATTTAAGCAAACATATTTAATAAACATCACAAGTAATTCTACAGCAACATTCAAGAAAGAACGAATTTATTCTTTAAATTAAGTTTTAAAGATGTAGAAATTTACAATATACGTTTCAAATCCTATTAAAACTAAATAAATACAGAAATCCTTCTACATGAATATTTCTATTCCAGATCGGCTTGCTGAATATATACATGAATCAATATCAAAATTCGATCCTAATTAAAATTGTATTAGAATTAGTAACATGAAGAAGAAACATCATAGCTATAACATTAAACTCTTATATTAGCACTGTTATCGGTATAATTTCGACTAAAATTGATTCAATAAATCTTTTATATTTAGATTATTTTAAAAGAATATTCAAATTATTATAGGAATTATCTATTAGAGTAGAGATGTATTATTAGCCATTTGAGATAAAGTATTATTTGTTTCCATTGATTCATCTATTTCTGATGTTTCATTTTTTTCTTGCGCTAAAGTGATTCCTAAATTTATAGATGTTATTCCTATTGTAAAAGCTACAATTAATAATATAATAAAATAGGTTTGTCTCATACATTTTTTTATTAACAATCTTTCTTAAACATTGTCTTTTGAAAATAAAAATATCTAATTACATGATAGTAATATAATCCTACTACATACATGATTTACTACAGATGTTGATGCCTATAGACAACTAGATTTTGATCGGTTCACCATTCCATCCTCGGCGTTTACAATAAATTCGTACAATAGTAATTCATTAAATGAAGTTAGACTTGGTATTATCAAGTAATTTAGTTTCATATTGCTTATAATAACAATTCTATTCTATTTTATTTTAATAACTAGACAGAATGAAGTAGAAGTAGTATAATCAATCTAATAAATAATTAATTATAATGACAATAATTGAGATTAATTAATACATTTAGTATAATTTGATTTGAAATAGTATGTTAAAGTGAATTTCGTTTTGAAATATAACAAATAATCTTATTGGATAGATAGACAATAAAAGATAAAGATTATGAACATAAGTAAATAATCTTCTCTCATCCATTTACATTTGATAGTGTAGTTCTAATAGTTAGGTTTGAAAATCATTAGATTATATAAAATCAGTTGTTTATCACAACAAAGAAATTAGAGTTATTTAATTAATTATTAGGTATAGAGTAAGATAATATGTTTGACAAAATTATAATAATAACAATTTTACTTTTTCCAGTTTCAATTGGATTTATTTTGGAAAATGAAATATCTGGAATAACATATGGATGTGATGAAAATGTATTGGTATGCAATGGTGATGAGACTGATGACCAAATTACAGGAACTAATAATAATAATATAATATATGGTTGGATAGGTAATGATTATTTACGTGGGATGGCAGGTGATGATGTTATTTTAGGAGGAGAAGGAGCAGATACACTTATCGGTGATATCTCAAATGATGTATTGAATGAAACAGCACATGGGAAAGATGTTTTGATAGGTGGACCAGGAGATGATATATTGATGGGTTATAATGGAAATGATGATATTTATGGAGGTCAAGGTGATGATTGGCTTAGAGATTTTGGCCCAAACGATTCTGATGAAATAAACAGGTTTTTTGGTGAAGAGGGAAACGATTTACTTGTAGGAAGTCGTAGTACTGATATTTTTAATTGCGGAGAAGGGATAGATGTAGTTTTAAAATTCAATTTAACACAGAGTGACAAGAGTGAATCAAATTGTGAAATAATAGTTCGATAACTAACAAATATTTTACATTAGAAAAAATAAATTATTAGAAAATAAATAATTATTCTAAAAAAATTTTAGAGAACTAAAAAACTTTTTTATTAAAATAGAAAACTACTTACTGAATGCGTATGTCTGAAAACTATCATATAATCTATACTACAAAATTTCTTTATGCTTTTACTAAAAGTATTCTGAATTCGGATAGTTCTGAATTCGGATAGATCTATAAGATGGGGTAGGAATAACCGATCAAAATGGTATTATTATAAATGAACGATATAGAGAAGAATTAAAACTCATGCTTACTATAGAGAAAAACTCATGAATTTGCAATTAATACAATAACTAGACATAAAACTAGATTAAAATTCGAACCAAAAATGGGGGAATTAACTTATACTTACCGAAGATATAAAAAAATGAGTAGGTGTTTGATTCCAATCAATGAAAATCATTATTTACTTTTAACTATGGATTTTGATCAATATGATTTTGATTAAATAATAATGGACAAAATCATTCCTTTAATTAAAGAGAAAAAAAGAGATTTTTTAAACAGGAAGAATTAAATTTTATTGAATAATTTTTTTACGTTATTCAAATTTTTATTTATTTAATGGTGAAAGGAGTTCAAGCAAAGTGTGTTCTCATTATGTTAGAAGATATTAATATACATAATCCCAATAAAAGAACTATAGCTGTCAATCCTAAATTCGTTCGAGTGTTCACAATCTTTTTCGCCATAATTCTATATTTATCTTCTCTAACGAACTTGATTATGTTTTCAATTGTGACTACATTTTTTTCTTTTTTAGATCTATGGAATTATCTATACCTATTCTGCTTCCCCCTCCTAACTTACTAGTAAATTCCAGATTTATCACTCTCAATTTTTTTATATTATATCTAATCTAGCAAACTTGGTACCAAATCTGTAGAAAAGCATCCGCTGTTGAGTTGTAATGATTTCAGCAGAATTTATATGGATTTATCTTGAATGTTTATGAGATTCAAAAAGTCCAACCGCGTAAATTATCTCTACAAACGCTCTAATTAAATGGTATCTGGATAGAAAATATTAATCATGAAAGCAAATAATTATAAGATATAAAAATCCTTTTTTGTGATTATTTGGCATAGAAATGTGCTTTGCGTCTGCTGTTAGTATTAAACACAATGATTTCATTCTTAACGGGGTTTTTGCATCTCTGTCTATCTGAAAAAATACATCGATATGATCTTTGTATAATAAAAAATGGTATAGGATGTAAATTTTTAGCAAAGATTACAATATATAATTCAGGTTTGTCGTTATTTCATATAAAATAGTGAGAAAAAACTATTCGTTTTAAAAATATCTGATATTTTTTGACAGTGATATAAATTCTGCCGAGTATACAAATCTAAAAAAATTATATATAATACTTCCCAAATGTTTATATTTTCTTTATTATTATTTTGAATTACTATATAAATGGATTCAATTGAAAGCCGTAGGAAAAATAAAAGAAGATTTTGAAATGTTTTACAATGATAAAAACAAAAACGCAAAAAAACAAGTATCATCTTTGAAGGAAAAAAATCATGTTCATATTATTGATTTGGATGATGGAGAATTTGCATTTATGGAATGGTTAAATTCGGAAAATAAAAACTCTGCTGCTAACCATCTTATACTTAAAAGATATGAAAAAGGTAAAGAATGTATTTTAAACGATAATACCTTACACTCTTATATAAAAGTAAAAATGAATGATAATGCTCCATTTTGTACCTATTGTCAAGATGATAGTTGTGCACATGTAGGATTTACAATATGTGTAATGCAATTATTTGAAAGAAAGGAAATTCTGTTAGGTGAAGATGAAAGTATTTTAGATTTGCTCCAAGATGGACGAGATTTATAGGTAGCAATCTAGGCTATATCTTATTCTTCTTCGAAATATCTTATCAG
>DASQLB010000015.1:0-9250 GCA_035630235.1 Nitrososphaeraceae archaeon
CAACATTTAGTCTTGTTTGATTACATACTATGTACTTTTTTCTGATGATCACCTAATTTATCTAAACTATCAAAGGTTTCTTTGCACAGGTCACATATCAATGGGTTTAAATTAGGATCTTCATAATCTACACCAGGTTCGCCTTGGTCCATACACCATATAATACAATATTGTATATTAAAGCTACTATATTTTTTTTATAAAAATCCTTATCATTTTAATATATAAATCACATAAATAGAATTTTATCTTTATATAAAAGGCTTTTAATTATGAAAGATAAAGTCGTAAATTAATAATTAATACTTGCCTTAACAAAAATGAAATATATAAAACAGAGAAGAAGATAAAGTAAAATAGAATATAATTTATCTTTAGCATTATTTAATTTAATATATTATTTATACAACAATTTCAATAGCAATAAATTTTTAATGATATACCTTTTATTGGTAACAAAATGTATAAAAGTATATTAAACTTATCGCTGATTATCAATAATATATCAGATAGCCATTCATACTGCTATTATTCTATTTTTATTTACGATATAGTAAAGGTAGTATGTATAATTAATATACATCACTGATTAAGGTACTTAAATATTAAACTTCATCCAAATTCTCTATTGGAAATCTAAGTGTAGATTTTAACAACTTTACTATAGGAATATAAATTGATTGAGTATTACTACCAATATTATTGATAAAATTGAAGTCTCCTGTAATTTTATTTAATTCGACAAATTTCTTTTCTGGTTTATCCTCAATTACATGATAATGAGAAACAATACCTCCAACTATTCCAGTATGAATAAATAGTATTTCTTTATTGTGATATGTAATATTATAGAGTAATGGGGTTATAGTCATAAAGGACTGTGATGTATAAAGTATAACACTTAACATATCTTTAAGATTTTCGTATTGTAAATAAGTCGTAAACCATTCAACTTGGGACATATTAATATCAAAATAAGGAATATTTTAGACTTATAATAGTATCTTCTTTTTAGCATTTACTTATGTTGATCCTAAATAAAAGAATTGTTCCCAAGAATTGTGTATATTTGTTATTTGAAAGAAATATAACTCTAAAAGAAGATAGATAGAATACAAGTTTTAGCTGATTAATAATTTTTGAACGAACTTCTATTTAAGCTATGTAATAGATTGAAAATGATATATTTTTTTAATTTTGTATTTCTTCAATGACATAAAGAACAAATGACAAGACAAGATATAAGTATCATATATTGAATAAAAATCCACATTTTATAATAAGTAAAATTGGTAATTGGTAATCGTTAAAGTAGAATTAAGTTTCTAAGTTTAAATTTAAAATCTCGAACATTTGCTTAAAGATTTATAGATATTTAAACTATCTCTATATTCCTAGTTTCGAGTATTACCATTTATACTTGTTCCTGTTCTTGGATGATAGTAATAACATATCAAATTAATAATTTAAACTATTAATTTCCTTAAATGAAATTTCTCTCCAATTCGGTATTTATTCTTTTTAATAAATCCTCTAGTGTTATTGGTTTTTTAATTATACATGATGAATATTCTTTAACCTTATGATAATCCACGTCGTATGCAGATACAAAACATACTTTTATTTTTTTATCTTTGTCTCTAATGTTCTTATATAATTCTATGCCGTCCATTTCTGGTATCTTTATATCTAAAAGAGCCAATTTATAAAAATCTGATTTGAAATTAGCTAATGCTGCAATTGAGCTAGTAAATGTATCAACTGAAAAACCGTTAGATTCTAATCCTAGACTTAAAGCCAGAGCTATATCAGCTTCATCATCTACGAGCAAAATTTTTTTATTTTCGCTCATTATTTTATTATGATTACTAATCTATCCTTAGTTATTTATCTATCTTGTTATTTGAAGTCATATTGCTATTGAGTAGCGGTAAAGTAAAATAAAAAATAGCACCAATACTGCCATCTTTATTGTTGCTGTCATTTTCAGCCCATATCTTCCCACCATGAGCTTCGACAATATTTTTAGAAATATACAATCCTAAACCTAAGCCTTCAAAAGATTTTGTAATAAACTTGGAAAATATTTTAGGTAATACTTCTGAATCAATTCCAGTTCCTGTATCTCTGACTGTCACTAAGGCACAAGAATTATTGTTATTGTTATTGTTATTGTTATTGTTATTGTTATTGTTATTATTTTTCTTTTCAATAGAAACAAATATTTCGCCATCTTTAGTAAATTTTATAGCGTTACTTAGAAGATTAGAGATTACTCCAGCTACCCTTTCTTTATCGGCTTCTACTAATAAAATTTCTTTAAATGATTTGAAATATAACTTTATTCTGCAATTTTCCTTTACAATAATGGTCTTATAATCTTCTACAATATTTGATATTACTTCATTCAAGTCGAATAATTCCTTGTTTAATTTTAAAGATTTACTTTCAATTTTAGCAACGTCTAATATATCATTGGAAAGCTTCTGGAGCCTAAGTGAATTTCGGCTTATCGCTGGCGTGAATTCCTTCTGTCTTTCAGGATACCTTTGCAATAGCTGAGAGAATGTGAGAATAGCTTGAATGGGTGTCTTTATCTCATGACTGGCGACATTGATAAAATCTTTTTGCATCTTATCATGAACTTTTAATTCTTCATTGGCCAATGCAATTTCTTGATTTGATAATGAAAGTTGTCTATTTGATTCTCGTAAATCTTTTGTTCTTTTCTTAACTTCATCATTTAGGACTATATTCCATTTTATTAGAAACATTATAAGAGTTGTAATTGCAGCAATAGTACCTACAATTAAAGTAAACATTTGCAATTTCTCTCCAAACAAGACGTTATTAATTTCTGAATAAATTGTATCGGTAGGGGTGACTATCTGGATAAAATAAGGAGGATGGGTATTAATGAATACAGGATAATTAGTAGTGATTCTTTCACCTCTTCCATAATCATAAATTGCATTACCAGCATTCCCTTTTAATAGATTTTGTGTAAGATTTGTTAGGGTTGGATTATGGTTGATAAACGTTTGTACATAATCTTCAAAAAAGTTTTTTGCAACCAGAGATTTATCTGCACCAATAGCAAGTAATGTTCCTTTCTTATCGTATATAACTAAGAATTGGGAATTAATATCGTGAATATTTCCATATAGAGAGAAAAAAGATTCAGTAGGTATTGTAACCCCTACCACTCCTATATATTTTCCGCTATTGCTATTAACTATTGGAACCGTTAATGCAATCCTAAAAATCCCATCGATCCCTCTAAAACCGTCAGAAAAAACTGGTTTTAGTGTAGTCTTTGTCTCTCCAATATAATCCCTAAATGACATATTTATATTAATAAAACTTCTTTGTCCTTTTGGTACAACGTGCGTTGTTAGGATGTTATCTCCATCAACAATAAATAGCCCATCAATCTGGGTAACATCACTAACTTGAGAAAATTTATCTTTAACAATCTTTAGAATCTTATCTCCATATAGTTCACCTTGTTGAAAACGGGGAGAATCTGCCATTCCCTGAAGGATTGAAATAATCAACTTTAGATCCGAGCCTATATGTTGAGAAATAATTTGTGTAGTTTCTATCTGACGCTGTTTGTAATCATTAAATATACTTTCCTTAATGTTTTGTTCTGTTAAATTCTGTTGATAAAAAAATAAACCAAATGAAGAAATTATTATGACTATTACGGATATAATTCCTATCTCTTTTCTCTTTCTAGAAAAGAAATCACCGTCCTGTGTTATTTAGTGCTACACCTCCCTGCTAATTGTATATATGGAAAGTATTTTAAATCCCCTTTTAGACACTTTAATGATAAACTGAATGTATTGGATATCTTTCTGGTATTAAAATCTTTTTGCTTATGATATCCTGTTTAAGCTGATTAAGTTTAGTTTTCACATCTGCTGGGACACTATTCTCTAATCCATAAAATGGTGCTAGGTATACTATCCCGTTACCAGGTGCACCTTTATAAAGCTCTAATCCAGGGTTAAATATTTGTCCGGTAAAGTTACCGTTTTGAACCATTTTAATGGCTTCATCAAATGCCTTTTCTTCATCCAATACAAATGAAGTAAGGACGGTATTTGGAGCTAGTTTATTCTGATCAGAGACTGAACCAAATGCATATATTTTTTTTTCTTTAGCGGCTTCTATCACTCCGGAGCCAGATGTATCTGCCACCTGTAATAAAAAGTCAGCACCAGAATTGATTTGAGATAATGCAGCCTCTTTTCCTTTGTCTGGACTATCCCATTCATCCAAGTAAGATGATAATACTTTTGTATGAGGATTAATATCTTTAGCTCCTTGTTTATATCCTTCAAAGATATTTATTAAATTGGGATATTTTTCACCTCCAACAAACCCAATAACTCCTGTTTTTGACATCATTGCAGCTAGTGCACCCAAAAGATATGTTCCTTCATTTTGCTTAGGAAAGATAGAAGCTACGTTGGTAGCATTCACAAGTCCGGTAAATATTAGAAACTTTGTATTTGGATAGTTTTTGCTTACTTTGACAGCCGGTTTTCCCCATTCAAATCCATGAGCGATAATCAATCCATAACCATCTTTTGCATATTGTGTTAATGTAGATGAGATATCTTGAATATCAACATTTTCTTTAAAATCTATATGGTATCCAAACCTGCCCTCTAATGACCTTGCAGCATTATATCCAAAGGCACCCCAACCTGCGTCACTAAAGAGGCCATCAGTCACAAAGAGGATTTTTGAGTCTTGTATATTAGAGTTATTTAAATTAGATACTAGTCTCGGTGTTATTGTTGTTGTTTTGTCACTAACATCTTTCTCAGAAAAAGCATAGGAATATGAGCTCACCTCTAAGAATCCAATAATCAATGCGATTCCAATTATAATAACAAAAGTATCCAATGTTTTCTTTGTGAATTTCATGTAGTGCGAGTTAGTTATTGCAATATGCTGTAATAATAAAATTACTATATAAGGAACAACATTGAAGGAAATACCAAGTTGTTAACCAATAGGTGCCCTATAATAGAGTATTAAATAATAGGAATATTCTAACATTATCATAGGATTTAGGATATTTTCCATATTTCCAACCATCTTTGTTCAGTTAGATACCATCTTTTTATCTTTCCAAAGAGTACTGGATTAACTATTCAATCTGATAAAATTATAATGAAGCAAAAGTTCTCCAGGTAAAGTTTATTCTTTTTAGTCACAAAATAAACATAATTATATTAAGAATTCAGGATTCCATACATAGTGGTAATTTACCATTATGTTTCGAACTATATTCGTTTAAAAGAATTATCTTTATTTTATCAGAAGATTTGGTAAGAGCAAAGCTAAACCGTGTTGCCTTGTTTAAGCAAGAATTTAATAGAGACTCTAATAATGATTTTCTTAAATTAGAACTGCTTCCAATAAAAAGGATCTTCATACTTGCATGCATTTTATAAACACCCTCCGATTCTGGAGTATCATTAATGGTTTCTTTATCAAAATTAAGCCAAGAAGACCAATTTAAGGTATCTATATTATCAGTATTCATACTTTTTAATTGAACTAGTTATTATATAATGTATTACAATTAAAATAAAAAAATTAATTTAAGGATATAATATTAAATTAAAATATATTTAATAGTAGAAAGAGTATTTGTTAGATATCATATATTCAATAAATCATGATTGAAGTTCGTTTAAAAAAATTAAATAATAAAAATAATAGACTTAGATATTTGTAAACTTACAATAGATATAAATAAACTCTGGATCCTCAGACTTGAAATAAATTGCATTTGATATTTAGTATAGTGATAAACATTCATAAATAAAGTAATTTTATCATATAAAAAAATAATAAAAAAATAACTATTACCAAGTTTTTTTGGCTATAAACTAGTCAAACCATCGGTTATAAAGCGTAGAATAGATTCGATAATAATTAGTAATTGAAAGGTTTCATTATTAAACGATGAAAAACTTTTGAATGAATAATTTATATAGTAACTCAAAAGTTATTGTTTAAAGAACTAGTTTTATAATTAATATATTTTAGACGGATAGATTGGATCTATTTCATTTTTAAAATATTCGAAATAAAATATTGAGAGTGATAGGTAGATAGAGCCAATGAGTTTAGTCTATCGATTATGGAGGGAATACCTTGCCAGTAGGAATAATATTATTATTCATTAATTTGGTTATTTCACTACTATCTAATGCTTTATTCCAAACTCCTACTTCATCTATATCACCTACAAATATATCTCGGACCGACAATGAATTTGCACCAATACGTAAAGGTTGATTTCCACTTTTATCGGGAAGGCTAGTAGTAGATGTTGACTTTACTTGAATCCCATCCACGTAAAGTCTTACATTCGACCCATCAAAAGTGACTACTCCATGGTGCCATTGCCCATCTACATATGACTTATCCGATGTAACATATTTGTTGGACCCGCTTGAGGTTTCAAATCCGCCACTTAGTTTTCCTGATGTTGTGGTCCATAATCCATAGTTTTGATTCTTTCCAGAAGAGTCTGTTCCGGATCCACCTTTATTTGCAATGAATCCATAATCATCGTCACCATCTGGAACTGATGTTGTCCTAAACCATGCTGCTACACTGAATTTTGATAGTCTTAAGTCTGGTCTATCTTGAGTATCTAATATATCGCTAGCATCGTTAATTGTTAGAAATGGTGCATAATGATATCCAGAAGATGGTGTATTTGGAACACATACCCCATTTTCCAAATGTTCTCCTGAAGAACATGTTGGGGGTGATGGTGGAGATGATGAACCGGATTTTGTAATAGTAAACTGGTCTAAAGGAGGACTAGAAGGACTTCGATCATTGCTAAGAAACTTTCCTACAAGCGTTTGACCATTATTTTGTATGGCAATATTTAAAAACCCGAATTCTTTTGATTGACCAGAGACAAAAAATGATTTAAGTGGGGTTTTAAGAGAGTGAAAATTTATACCTCCTGTTCCGATAACTGAATGTATTTGACCATGTATCTTACCATTTATTGGATTTGAAGAAAAAATATAATTATTTTTATTATTAGGGTCTGTAATTATGGGGTTTGATTTACTATTTGCATTAAATTTTATTGGATAGGATCGTTGATAGTCATGAGCGTGCCCTTCTAAAACAAGATCTACACCATATTGGTCAAAAAGTGGATGATATATATCTCTTAAACTGGACTCTCCTGAGCAAGAAGAACAACTATTTGGAGAAGTGTACATCGGTTTATGGAAATATACTATAATCCAATCGATATCGGGGTTTTGAGAAGCAGCCGCTAAATCCTGTTTAACAAATGCATTTTGAGTAGAGCTAGAGCTATAGGAAATTTCAGTTGCCATAGATAAAAAGTGAACGTTATGCAAGTTAAAAGAGTAAATCTGCCCAAATTGTCTAGTAAGAGAAAATTCATTTATATATTTACTAAAATCTTCAGAACCGCTATTTTCGTGATTACCTATTGTTATTTGCATATTATTAGCATTGGGATTTTTTTGTGGATCATAATCATATATGGGCTGAATAGTCTCAAGCCAACAATCAGCTGACGACTCGTAAGAATAATCTCCTAATCCCAATATAAGTTCAGGATTTTGATTTTTTATAGAATTTACGGTCTTATCAGTATTAGAGTTACATCCCCAGTCACCTACTGCAGCGATGTTAAAGTTTGGAATAGTCTGTGCATATATTACATCAATATTATTAAGATTAATGAGGACAAGAAATGAAAAAATTGTTATAATGGTACAATATCCAGCAGTATGTCTACAATTCATTACGTCTGAATTGAAAATCTATTATTTATGGAGAAAGTAGTACTAGAACTAAAGAATAAATAATATCATTTAACAATTATAATTTTATATATTAAAAGATAGTACAAAATTTATAAGATATTTTCTATATGGAATATAATACGTTTATTTTAGAGAACAATATGTCTATTGTAATATCAACTAGTTTGAAGATGTTTATTATTCTTCCAATGGACAATTGTTTTGTATAGGTACTGGATAGGTATTTTTCTCATTATCCATTCTATAATTCAAATTTGAATCATCGAAGAAGACTATTGTGTGCTTACCAGCTAAATTTGGTTCTGCAAAAGTATCTTCATTAAAACCTCCAGTACTATTGGTGGCAAAATATCCATTATGTAGAGGATTTAGTTGTGGATCAAACATAACCCAAGAAACACGTGAATTTGGAGAAAAACCATTAGCATTTATATTGATATTAATTCCTTCAGTAGGGCCACACTCTGAAGAAATTATAACTTTAGATTCTGCATATACGTTAGTCATAGAAAAATACAAGAATGAGGAAAGAAGAGACAATAGTAGTGAAGAAAATAATAATCCCATCGTCAAATAATTTAATATCATACTAGAATTTTGAATTACTAGTTAATATAGTTATAGATATATTGTATTTTATAACTATTCTTTACTATGATGGATATATATTGGATAGATAGATGTAATTTTATTTCAAATAATCCTTGAAGTTTTTCCTTCATCAAGCATATAAATATGTCACTACAAAATATTAGGAGATTACTTTTATGCATGAGTCTGTTATAGAACTAGCTTCATCCTCTCTTAAAAAATTCAACATTTTAATACTACAAGATAGCAGTTTGTTTCCATGAAAAATTTCATAATTATAATTTTGGCATTGGGCATGGCATTCTGCCCATTTAGTAATAGTCATATATTTGTACCAATAGCCAGTGCACAAAATATTAGTTCTTCATCAACACTTGACTCAAAAAATACAAATGGAAATTTAAATCCAGAATATAAAACTTATATTTTAATATTCGGTCAAAGAACTATAGGAAATGTGGATAATTCTACGAAAATTGTATCTTCTATTATAGGTCATAATTTAATAAAAATAGAAGAAGAATTTTTAGAGGAATTAAGTTTGGCTCCATCTCAGCAATTAGAAATTCAAGTAGAGAAGGTAATAAATGACGGTATACATGGAAAGGAATGTGAAGTTAACCTTACAACTCAGCAGGATAAAAATGTTGTAGTAGATTGTATTTCTTCCGGGAATACCTTAATATGGTATATTTATCCTACTAAGTAATTTTTTATTACCAATTTTCCATCTAAAATTATATCACGGGTTAGAAAATTCGGAAGAAGATATTAGTAAGAGTACAGGGTATGATAAT
>DASQLB010000016.1:0-15183 GCA_035630235.1 Nitrososphaeraceae archaeon
AGTAACAATCTTACCAGTAACAATCTTACCAGTAACAATCTTACCAGTAACAATCTTACCAGTAACAATCTTACCAGTAACAATCTTACCAGTAACAATCTTACCAGTAACAATCTTACCAGTAACAATCTTACCACAACAATCGGTATGACAAATAAGTACATGAATGACAATAATAATAATAACTCAAATGTAAACTCACTTTTACGTGACCTTGACTTAAATGTTCTATTAGAAGTAATAAATGTCCACGGTGGAATCAAAAAACCATTAGATTTTATTATAACAGTCGAAGGAGAAAATGTTGTGCCAGGTTCATTTACAGGTAGCAATAACTTCCAAAAAGTATCTATAAAACCAGGAGATTATGAGGTTAAGATACCGAATACATTTGGGTATAAAATAAATAGAATTTCTGGATGTACAGGAGTAATAGAAACAACTGACAAAACATGTATAATAGAATTAATTGATACTCCAAATCTTTTAGACAAGTCCCAAATAAATCATACCTCTGGAAATGTCACGCAATAATCTAACCAATAAATTTACAACATTTTTTTATGTAGTTTGAAATTTAGATTTTTTGTATGTTACTAATGAAATAAATAATTATTTTATTTTGTATTCAACTTTTAATAAATTCTATAATATTCTAGACGAGTTCATTATAACTTTTTTACAATTCATATTAATACTAAAAGATATAAGATCGGTCTAGGTAAAATAATTAAATGAAATTTAAGTTTTTAGTATTGTATAGTTTAAGTTTATTGATGTCTATAAGTATTAATGCTCAATTATTAAACATAGTATATGCACAATCAAATAACGATTCTAACCCGACCAACATTGATACAGAAATAAATAATCTTTTAAATAAAGTTGGAAGAGGAAATATAATAGATAGTACTATTGATTCGTTGATGCAAGGAATGGGTTCTTCTCCTTCATCAAACTCTTCTTCATCCAGCTCATCTCCTTTAAATTCATTGCTTCCACCAACTTCATCATCATCTTCTATTTCTTCTCCAAGTTCCACACTTACTGCAAACTCTTCTGTATCAAATTCAACGGCATCAAGCTCCTCTTCATCCAGCTCATCTCCTCTAAATTCATTGCTTCCACCAAGCTCCTCTTCATCCAGCTCATCTCCTTCCAATGCATCAACATTGCTTAATACTTCAAATGTAGTTAATAGTGAGATAATGTCTCTTTTAAAGAATCAAGATTCTAGTGAATCTTCTGTTACCATTGATCAAGAAAAAAATCAAAATATGAACTATTATGCTAAAATAGTAAATAAAAATAGTAATAATGAAGATATTATCGCCAGTAATTCCCTAACAGAATTTAATAATGAATTACTCAAATTTTGTCTTGAATCTGGAATAGATTATTATTCTTGTAGCTCTAAAATTCAAGATTCAGTACAGTCAGCACAATTCACCAATAGTTATATGGGGCCCTCAACAGTGAATACAGATCTTATTAAATATTCCTTGGAATTAAAAATAAAATAAATAATTTTTTAATATAATAAAATAAGATTTACTAGTATGTCACATAGTAATAAGCTTTACATGTTCTAATTTTTTATTAGTTTGAAATTTTTTAGTCATATTCCTAATTAGCTCAGCTTCTCCTTTAAGTAAAAATAATTCCACACATCTATCTTGATCAATTTTGCTATGTATATGTGTAGTCACAATTTCTTCAAAATCGTGTCTCATGTTAGTAACTTGATCATCATCTCTCTCTTGATGAATAATTAGTAATAATGCAGCCAGTTTTCCCTGTAATCTGTCTCTTTCTTTTTGTTCTGCTATGATATTTCTTAATCCTGCTCTCACAATCTCCGATCTTCCGGT
The DNA here is from genome assembly GCA_035630235.1 of Nitrososphaeraceae archaeon. Taxonomy (GTDB): domain Archaea; phylum Thermoproteota; class Nitrososphaeria; order Nitrososphaerales; family Nitrososphaeraceae; genus TH1177. The sequence goes on from DASQLB010000016.1 coordinate 1,872, forward strand.
AAACCCAAGATTCTTCTGCAATTTATCAATATCATTAATAATATCATCATTTAGTGAAATACTTACTATAGGCAATAACGAATTAATGATATATGTGATATAAAATTTTATGGTTAAGATAGTTTCGATAAAATATAAATACTCTATTGATTAGCATTATACAAATAATTTTATTAACTTTATTATAGATTCATAATTGCCAATCTCATTAAGTGAATGTGCATCGCTACCTAGATGAAATTTTACACCTCTTTTAATAAATATTTTTATCCAACTTTCAGGTGGCATCTGATATTTTGCATTGAGTTCTACTATCTTGCCGTATTTAATAAGAAGTTCTGCAAATTCTTCTATCTCCATTGAATCTATCTGAAATGAACTTTCAGGACTTAAATGGCCTATCACATTTACATATTTATTTTCAATTGCTTTTGTTAATGCATTTATCCAAATTGCTTTATCATGATATTTAGTATGAAAACTCGCAATAATAAAGTAATCTCTAGCAATTTCCTCTCTACAATCAATATTCCCATCAGACAAAATCTTTGCTTCAAATCCTGGTATTACTTTAACATTTGTTTTTTGTATGTAGTTCGATATATCTATTAAATAACTTGGTATCCATTTTGAAGTTTCTCTTACATGTTCTGTTATAGCGATTGTCTCTAACCCTTTTCGTTCCGCTTCCATTACTACATTTTTAACTGTAAGATTTGATGCTGAATGATCATTATAATTAGTATGGATGTGATAATCTTCTTTTAAATTCATAATTTCTATTACATAAGGGATTTATAATAACGTATAATTCTCTATTATATAATTACATCACTCTTTCATTCAATGCGATTATTAATTGCATGGCTTAAAGTAGGAATAATAGAATTAGCCAAGTTTAACCATAATCAGAATATTTAAATGTAGATATATAAATACTAATTATCATTACATTATAACTATAGTTAATGGATACAATCAATGTACTTATTCCTGGAGCAGGAGGACCAGCTGGAATTAATACTATTAAATCTTTACGACTTTCATTATTTAAAGGGAATATAGTATCGACTGATTCAAATCCACTATCTGCAGGTTTTTTCCTTAGTGATTTTTATTATGTTATACCACCATATGATGATAAGTTTTTTATTGAAAAATTAATAAAAATAATTAAGGAACAAAATATTAAAGTTTTGATGCCTTCATCTGGATTTGATATATATGGATATAGCATCAATCATGATTTAATAGTAGAATCAGGGGCAATACCCATAGTTAGCAGAAGAAAGGTTTTAGAAATTTGCAGAGATAAATTCTTATCATATAAATTCTTATCAAATAAGTTTCCTTTTGCTTTTACTAGTGAATATCATGATAAAATAGATACTTTTCCTCTAATTGCTAAACCTCGTTTTGGCAAAGGAAGTAATAATATTATAAAAATAGAAAACAAATTAGATCTTAATTATGTGTTGAACAAATTTAAAAATATGATATTCCAAGAGTATCTTCCTGGAACCGAATATACAGTAGATGTACTTTCTGACCTTAATGAAAAACCAATAATAGCTATTCCAAGAATAAGACTGGATACCAAAGCTGGTATATCAGTAAAAGGAAAAATAAAACGAGATTCCATGATCGAAAATCTTTGCAAAAAAACTGCAGAAACATTAGGAATTAAAGGTCCATGTTGTATTCAATTAAAAGAGTCTAAAGATGGAGAACTAAAAATTCTTGAGGTAAATCCTAGATTTGGGGGAGGTACAATTTTTACTACCCTTGCTGGTGCAAATTTTCCAGCAATGTTATTGGAAATGATTAGTAATAATAAATTAATAATTCCAAAAGTAGCAGATATTACTGTTCTGCGGTATTTTGAAGAAATTATAATTGAATAAATTTTTAATAGATATCGCCTCAAAAAAAAGAAAAACTATTGAATTTTTTATAATTATCTGAATTCCAATTAGTTTTTTAATATTTATGTAATAATATTATCTCCATGTTTTATTTTTTATTGTTATAGCAGCATATATGATTAACCATGTAAAAATAAATGTTGAAATAACATTCATTAACGGTCTATAAAACCACCTAGGATAACCTGGCTTTCGTAGTCTCACATCGATGCCATACATCAACCCTGAAAACATAGCTCCGCCTAGATAAAAAATTCCACTTAAAATATCACCATTCAAGGGTAATAGAATGAGGGATTTTATTATAATATAAGGCCTAAATAATCTTAAAGCAATTGTTAAATAATAAATAATCGCAACAATTAAAGGCCTTTGCCAATAAATAGAGCCTGTTGCAAAAATACTTCTAATGAAGCTCTTTCTCCATCTTACCTGTTGTTTAACTAAACTTCTTAATGTTTGAGGTACTCCAATTTCTACGTTTACACTTGGACTATATTTTAATTTCCACTGTGTAGGTTTTATTTTTCTTACGTTTTCTTGCGATGAGTTTTTTTTAATGAATCTATCATTATTATGTTTTATCTTTTCAGCAAGAATAAATGCTGTTAACCTTCTATCCGTTGCAAATTTAAATTCGATACCTAAAAATTTATCATTTGCCCATTCATGAATATGATCTATAATTGCTTCTCTTCTAAAAGCAGAGAGGGATCCAGAGCAACACGTTAATGAGGAAAAAGAACTTTCCATTCCTTTAATAATCCTATATTGTCCATCAAACCAAACATCTTGAATTTTCTCTAACAAATTTCCAGTATTTGCATTACGTACTGTACCATGGCCAGTAATGGCTCCTATTTCATTGTCAGAAAGAAATATCTTCATAATATTTTCTACAGCATCATTAGACATATTACAATCACTATCCATGAAAACATAAAATTTTCCATTAGCAATTTTTGTAGCTTTTTCGATAGCATGTTTTTTTCCTAGATTTACGGGAAGATGTATTATTCTGAGTGTGAGAGGATATTCTTTTCTTAATTTTTCTAAAATATTTGAGGTTTTATCAGTACTACCATCATTAACAACAATTATTTCCTTATTCTTATACGATGAATTTATACAAGATTTAACACAATTTTCTATATTCTCTTCCTCATTTTTAACTGGAATAATTATAGAAATCAGTGGTTCTGTGTCGAGGGATTTATTTATGATTTTCAGCAAAGGATCTTTATATTTTAAGTAAGATAATAAAAAAATACTGAAGAGAGTAAAAGTGGTAAGGAAACTATATAAACCTATTGTAAAATCAACTATAAATAACATAAAATAAATTTTGATGATTAATATCATACCTATCGATGATAACATAAAATATCGAATAGTCCATCTTTTTTTATTCATCTCAGGAGCTGTGGATGATTTCTTTTGTATGATCATAATTCTATCATTCTTTAAATTTATTATATGCTAGCATTCTAGTATTTTATAAAATATGGTAATAAATATTAAATATATTAGTGGATAATTTTTTATATATTTATCATAAAAAGTTATATAAAATACAATTGTTTATTATTAAATTTATATCGAAAATTCTATATTTTTTAATAATAAAACTTATATAATTAATAATAATTATTATATAATAGGAATAATGTTGCTAGCATTTCAAAATAAAATATTTGTCGTTGATTATATTAATGAGAGAGTTTTATATTAAGGATAGGATCAAATGCCATTAGTTTCTGTCGAATCTCTTTCATACAATTATAACTCACTACCTATTTTAGAAAATGTTTCTTTTAATATAGAGGAAGGTGATTTTCTCGGGATTATAGGACCTAATGGAGCAGGTAAAACTACTTTATTTCACTGCATGTTGGGTTTACTTAATGAATATTCTGGAAGAATATCGATTCTAAATCAAGATATCAAAAAATTTAAAAAAATATTCAAAACAATAGGCTACATTCCACAAAAAAAATCTATTGATCAAAAGTTTCCACTTACTGTTCAAGAACTCGTATCATTATCTCTTACAAGAAAGACTTCCAAGAATGTAGTTTTTGAAATTCTAAAACAAGTTGGTTTATATAATATGAAAAATAAAATAATCGGTCAGCTTTCTGGAGGTCAACAACAACGTGTTTTAATAGCAAAAGCACTAGTTAATAATCCAACTATCCTAATGCTCGATGAGCCCACTAATGAATTGGATCAAAAAAGTCAGAATGATTTCTATTTCCTTCTAAAAGAACTTAATGAAAAAAATAAGATTACAATAATATGGACATCTCATGATATGGATGCAGTAAATAAATATGCCAACAAAGTATCATGTATTAATAAAAGAATGTTCTTTCATGGGGATAAACACGAGTTTTTCTCTAGCGAAAATCATCTCAAGAATTATTCAGAGTCAACAATGCAAATCCATATGCATGAACACAATATCTAAAAATACCAACATTATATGTCTATGTTTGAGGTAGATATTTTTTCATATGGTTTCGTTCAACGTGCATTAATTTCAGGTTTAATTATTGCTATCACATGCTCTATCATTGGAATCTTTCTTGTTCTAAAAAGACAATCATTATTTGGAGATGCTATTTCTCATATGGCATTTGGAGGAATTGCAATAGGTACGTATTTAAATTTCTATCCAATTTGGACTGCAATAGGATTTTCTATAGTGGCTGCATTGGCTATAGCGAAAATTAGACAATCCACAAAACTTCCTTCTGATTCTATGATAGCAGTAATGCTTTCCTTGGGTTTGGGAATAGGAGTTACCTTAGTTAGTTTATCTGACGGGTTTTCTGTTGATATGTTTGGTTTTCTCTTTGGAAGTATTCTATTAGTCAGTCTTGAAGATATTTATCCTATAATCATCGTCGCAATAATAGTTGTATCTATAACTATTGTTTATTATAAAAAATTTGTATATATAGCTTTTGATGAAGATCAAGCTAAAATTAGTGGTATTGACGTAGAAAAGCTCAATTATTTATTTACAATATTGGTAGCTATAACAATAATTGTTTCTATGAAATTGGTTGGAATACTATTAATCTCATCCTTAATAGTTATTCCAAATATAACTGCTCTATTGTTTAATCGTGGTTTTAAAAAAACACTTTTAATTTCATTATCTTTATCTACTTTCTCAGTATTTGCTGGAGTTGTCCTATCTTATTATTATAATTTAGCACCAAGCGGAATAATTGTATTGTTATCTGCAAGTGGTTTTATTATTGCATTTTTACTAAAAAATTCTATTGTAAAATAAATAATAAATGAATACTATTGTATACTGTATATAGCCCATGGTTGATAAACCAAATAAAAGAAAAATATATTAGCTTATTGCAGTAATTATCTGCTCAAAAGCCTCATAAGGTTGTGCTCCCTGAATTGCTACAGGTGTTGTACCGTTATAAAAGATAAATGATGGTGTACTCTGTAAACCAATGTTCCTAGCAAATGCATCATTTTCAAGCACTACTTCATTATATTTACCGGAATCAACACAATCGGAGAATTTCATAAGATCCGGAACTCTAATATTATTTGCGAATTGTTTTAAATTATCTTTTGTTACCCATCCTGTATTTTCCCCTTTTGAGTTTTTAAATAATTCATCATGATACTCCCAATACATTCCTTGTTCTGCTCCACAATAGGATGCGGCTGCAGCGAGAGTTGAAGCTTTATCGCTACCATCATTTACAATAAGATCTTTGTACAGAAACTTAGCCTTTCCAGTGTTTACAAAATTCTCTATTATAGAATCTTTAGTTTCTTTGTTAAACTGTGCACAGAAGGGACACTGATAATCAGCAAACTCCACTATGGTTATATTCGCTTGTTCATTTCCAAGTGCAGAGGCATTAGCAGAGGGACTTAGCAATTTATTGAGAAACATCTCGGGATCGAAAGGATCCTGATTAGTATTATTACTTTTAGGAGCAAAATTTAAAAAACCAGCTATAGTACCAACGAACATAATCGCCATTAATGATACACTTGCAATTACTATTTTTTTCTTCATTTGTTTGATATTGTTATAACAAACTTATTAATCATGTGGAACTCCATTTTCAATTTTTCGGTACAATTAAATTAATCTTATAGGATGTTGGATATTATGGAATTTGGAGGTTTAGGTAGTGTCTCTTATGAGTGCATGAGATGCGGAACTAATGTAACAATAGAAGAATTATCTGCATTGCCTGAAATAAAATGTATTTGTGGTTTTCGAGTTTTTAGAAAAGCGAGACAGCCAGTTGTAAAACAGATTAAAGCAATTTAAGATAATACTTGCTAAATTATTAATCCGCTAAGAAAATAAAAAACCAAGTTATTTATACCTTAATTACTATATTAAAGTATGAAAATAATCTGTCCTGATTGTAAAAAAACAGCACATCTTGAAGATGATTTTTCATTTGTAAAATGTAATTATTGTTCATTAGATCTTACTTATGGTGAATATGTTAAATATATCGCATATAAAGACGCACGATATAGTGATATATTGAGTGACTACAAAAAAAATAGGTAATGCTATATAATTTTTCATTTTTGCACCACTAATGATATATCGACCATTTTATAAAAAACACGATTCAAATTGTTTCTTAAAAGTCTTTAATATCAAATAATTCAATATCAACGAATATTTGTAACGCTTGATTATTGATTTGTTATTCTCTTACTGATAATCTGCATTATTCTTGTAATTCTAATCACTAATGTTCATAGTTATTTTTACTTGGTTGTTCATAGAAGTAGGGAGAACCGTCAATAGTTATTATAAATAAAAAATATATTAATTTAAAAAATATTATCATTTTTATTATTCTTCTTTATTTTATTAACTAATAATGAGTACAAGTGAAAAAAAGGTTAACGAATTAAGACCTGGAATGAGAGGAGTAAATGTAAAAGTTAGAATAGATAGTATTTCTGAACCGCGATCTGTAAATTTAAGAACAGGAGGACAAGCAAAGGTCGCTGACGCTCAGGTTTCAGACGAAACTGGAGCGATCAAGTTGTCTCTATGGGATGACCAGATTAATATGATCGAGGAAGGAGATATGGTAGTGATTGAAAATGGATATACACATGCCTATCGGGGAGAAAATAATCTTAATATTGGTAAATACGGGAAATTACAAAAAATATGACAAATCTTCTAAATTTCACCATAATATAATTTTGATTTTTATTTAATGAGCTGTTGAGTTATAAATGGGGTTTTAAATATTCTTGATGTGAACTCCAGTTTTATAGGAAAAATACCAAGTGGTATTTCAAATCAAATCAATGTTGTTATAGAAATACCAAAGGGGAGTAACATCAAATATGAGGTAAATAAGGACAATGGTTTGTTATTTGTAGACAGAAAATTGTTCACTGCAATGTTTTATCCATGCAATTATGGTTTCATACCTTCCACTTTGGAAGATGATGGCGATCCCGTTGATGTATTGGTGATTGGTGAATTTGCAGTTGCTCCACTTTCTATACTCAAAGCAATCCCTATAGGTATATTATTAACCGAAGACGAAGAAGGACAAGACTCTAAAATTATTGCTATCCCAGTTAATAAAATAGACCCAACTTTTTCTTTTATAAAGGATGTTCAGAATATACCAGAGAGTTTAAAGAACCAAATTGAACATTTTTTTACACACTATAAGGAATTAGAAGGTGGAAAATATGTAAGAATTAAAGGATGGGGGAACAAAGAAATGGCAGAAACTAAAATAACTGAAGCTATAGATAGATATATGAAAACATAACTTCTTACTTTGATTACAATGCTTTGAATTGTTCGCTCCATTTCATATAAGCTCTAATCATGTCTATGCTGACACTAGGTTTTCTCATTTTTATAATTTCTTTAAAATCGTGCATAGATATGGAACGCGGATTAGACTGTTCTTCCATTGCCTTTCCACTTTCAAATAATTCATTAACAACCCTTAATTGGGCTGCTTGACAGATGTCTTTAATATCGCTAGCACTGTACCCTTGAACAAGTTTAGATAACTCGTCTATCTTTAGTGTTTTATCTTTCTTTAATGGCATGGTATATTGTCTAAATAAGTAGTTTCTTGAATCGTTATCGGGCAAAGTAACGTAAATTCTCTTCTGAAATCTTCTAAGAAAACCTGCTTCCAAACTCCAAGGTTTATTTGTAGCACCGATAACATATAATTTTGTATTCTTTGATTTATTGTTTATTCCATCCATCTCAGTTAAGAATTGGTTTTTAACACGTATCTCTCCTCCTACCTCACCATTCCTTGTCCCTATTAAAGAATCTATTTCATCGATAAAAAGCAATATCGGAATATTTTCACTTTCGTATAATCTATTAGCCATTCCAAAAAGTTTTGAAACATTTTTCTCAGCTTCACCAAGCCATTTACTCATCATGGCAGCCGCATCAACATTAACGAAATAACCGTCAATCTCAGCAGCTGCGGCTGCGGCTAGTAAGGTTTTTCCACATCCAGGTGGTCCATATAGTAATATTCCTTTTGGCCATCCTAATGGGAATAAATCCGATCTCTTTGTCGGATAAACTATAGATTCCCTTATAGCTCTTTTAGCATCGTCAAGACCGATTACTTCATTCCAAGAAATATTAGGTTTTTCTTCCATAATCAAACTACCAAATTCTTCACCAAGTGATTCCTTTGGCTTTCTCATCTCGTTCCCAATTTTTCGTTCAGAATTGTCAACATCATTCCTAACAAAAACTTCATCGCACTTTGTTTCTTCAACTTCCAATACGTTTGAAATTTGTAATGATTTAATTCTGTTTAAATAAGCATTAGACCTTTCTAAATATATTTTATTTAGTTTGTATTCGGGATAAATTTGTATTAATTTATTTAAAGCCTCAATAGCACGTTGATAAAACTGAATTGCCTTTATTCTTGAACCTTGTGAATCAAGCCTTATAGCTTCAGCGGCATATTTACTTGCACTATTTTCTAATTCCTGTGGAGCTAAAATCATAATTCTAGTCGATATTATTTAGTTCATAAATGATTTTTAGTATTATGATGTAAATCTTAATTGTTCTAAAAACTAAAAATAATATACCAATAAAGTTTAACGTGTAGATAATTTGGATTCAGGTTTTAATCCTTGTTTAACGGAGATATCTTTAATAAATTGCTGATAATCGGTTAGAAATAATCTGAGATCTTGTCTTGTTTGATTGGTTTTTTAATACTGGGGTTTTGTAATGAAGCTCTAACTAGGTTAAGGATATCCTTATCTTTAGTATCATCTACATATACAACATAAATTAGAGACTGACTTTTTTCATCTGTTTTTCTTACTACTCGTCCTATTCTTTGTATTAATTGATGTATATTTTTCGTATTCGATACTATTATTGCTATACTTACAGAAGGTATATCAAAGCCTATCTCTAATGTATGTACAGATAACAATACAAAATAAGTTTTTCCCCAAGAATCCAAAATATCTTGTCTTTCTTTTGTCTTTACTTTATTATGAATAACTTTAGAAGGAATTTTATTTTTCTGTAAAATTGTACTTATATTATTTATTGATTCTATTGTTTCACTAAAGACCATGATTTTTTCTTTTGGGTGATTTTTAACTATATTCACAGATTCATTTAATTTTGAGTTAGTTTCATTTAGTAATTTTTTTCTTTTATGTACACTTGCAAACCATAATTTTGCTAATCTGGCTCTTGGTCCCCCTGTTTTTAATAACTTCGAAACTATCAAAGGATTGGACACTTTGAGTTTCAAAGAAATATCTTTAATTGTGCTAGTTGTCTGCTCATATATTCTACGTTCTTCTAAGTTTAATTTTACCGGTTTTAATATAACATGTGGTTCACTCAATCTTCCATCATTAACCGCCTCTTTTAGCATGTATTTTTTTACTGGGGGAATTAAATTCATTATCTTTGAATATTTTGGATCGTTTTCATCAATTGTAGCTGTTAAACCCAGTATTAGTTTATCGTAATTATCATGCAGTACATCAAAAATTTTGCTAAATTTTTTGGCAGTTTCACTAATCATGTGCATTTCATCAAGTATAATCATGTCTGATTGTCTTAGCAAATCAAAATTTTTTATAATGCTCTGATAAGTACTAAAGGTAATTTCTTTAATATTTTTTTTCTCTCCATAATAAACTCCGATCTTTTCTTTTTTTATACCATATTTTACTAGTCTTTTGATATTTTGTTCTATTAAAACTATTCGTGGAACCAAAAAAAGGATTTTAAAGACTATAAGGGGATTCTGTTCGCTATTTAATGATGCCATTTTTCTTGCGCATTCAAAGGCTATTTCTGTTTTTCCTGTACCAGTACTATAAATAATAGAACCTTTGCCTTTTCTATTTATCCATTCATCAACTGCATCTCTCTGATCTTTTTTTAAATCAAAAGGAAATTTTAGATGTATTATTTCAGACAAGAATAATAAGTAACTAAGAAGTTATTAATAATTTATTAAGTTTATTAATTTTTTTGTATATCAATAAAATCCAAAATATTTGAGTTAAGATTTCTAAATTTATATAGATAGTAGAATATACTTAACAAACATTGTAAATGAAGGTTTTTGTTTTAGAGCTAAAACAAGATGATCCAATTAAATGTACTGCATCCAAGTTGGTAAAGTTTAATTTAATTCAATCAATCAGATTTATACCGAAGGGCACTATAGTTTTAAATCCATTATCTAAAATTGCATTATCAAAAACTGACAATAGTATCGCTAAATCACTCTGTGCTATAGATTGTTCTTGGAATTATTTTGATGAAACAATAAAAAAATTTAATTTCTTTAAAAAAAGGATTAATCGACGTCTCCCATTACTCTTAGCAGGAAATCCTGTAAATTATGCGAAATTAGGAAAATTAACAACTGCAGAAGCTATTGCAGGCTCTTTATTTATTCTCGGTTTTCAGTCAAATGCAGAAGAAATATTAAACAAATTCAAATGGGGTCATACTTTTTTAGACTTGAATATAGAGCTATTAGAATTATACAAAGATCAAGACGACCCGAATGAAATTCTTAAAATTGAAAAAGATTATTTCCCAAACCTATATTAGTTTAAATTGTATTATTAAACTGTGAGCTAGTGTACGAGTGACTCGAAAGAGAGGAAACTCCTCCCTCATAGCAGGCACTCAAATTAGAGATAATTAGCTGGAGACAGCTGGCAACATAACAGAAAAGTATCTAGAGGACTTGATTATAATTCTATGATGGTTAATAACCTGAGATTGTCTTTCCTAGAATGAAACTGATGACCTGAGTGGAGCAAGGCCAAAAAGAGTAACATGTACCTGCACTGGCTCAGGTTGGCCGCTAAGCGAAATCTCGTATAAAACAGAAGGAGGGTTACTGCTAGCACACACTCCTAATAAGGATGGGTACTAATGTGTTTTGTAATTGTATTTATTCAATTCTTCTACTGAACTAGAAGAATCTCCGTATTGACAATCGTATTTCTTTTCATTATCGTTTGTTGTTGTTGTGGTGGTGGTGATGACATTACTTTTCACTTTGAATTAAATCATTATTTATTGTTGGTTGAAGTAGAATAGAAATACTCAAATCGTACGATGACATAAATTAATGATATTATAATGGCAAAATTTGTTGAAATGGATTATAGAGTCAAATCTAATGATCAAATTGAAGAAAAAATAGTGGGTTCTGTAATTTTGATAAATAAATTTAATGTAGAACCAAGTCAGGTTGAACAGTTTTTCAAGGATTGGGGAGATGATGCTATTAACTTTAAACAACAACAAGGATTTATTTCTGCACAACTGCATAAAGGTATTGGTCAGAGTTCTGTTTTCATTAATTATGCAGTTTGGGAGTCAATGGAACATTATAAGCAAGCGATTAATAAAATGTTGTTTACTCCCGAATCACAATCTCCACTTTTAAAATATGATGATGATAGTTTAATCATATCCCCACATTTATTCAAGAAGGTTGCGGTTCCTGGAATATGTGAAGATTAACAGTTAAAATAAATTCTTCTTTTTCTAATTTATTATTTATTTGAATAATTGTTGTTGATGTCGCTGGTGCTGATTATGGTTTGAATTAAATATCAATTTTTTATCTTCTTCAAAATATCAATGCAATAAATAATGATTCTGTAGAATTTTCTTTTCCCTTTGCATTTATTGAAGATGAATATTTGTATGATGATTGTAACATTTCTTTAAATAAAATTCGATTCTTTTTCCACAAAACAAAAGAAAAGTTATACCATTTGTCTATTTCTTGTTTTAATATTGTTTAATAATTATTATAGCCATAAATATGATCGTTATCATTATAATTATCTTTAGAAGAATTAACAAACCCAATAAAACTAGAAGTTCGCTCCTTTAACATCTTGTAATGATGCAATATTATTGACATCATGACAGGATGTATTCTAATGGGATTGGCAGCATTAGAACAAGTAGAGTTATACAATTTTGCAATTGAAAACATATGTGTAAATAATTTTTTCTCGTTTTTATTCCTCAAATATTTTCTAAATAATTTCTATTCTTTCTCTTCTAATACTGTAGCAATTCTAAACGATGGTATAGTCCGACCCATGATTATTCTTGTGAAAGTAAAGAAGGATATAGAATATAATCAATAGGATACTAAAGTGAGAGGAAGGGAGGGAGAGTGTGTAATTATAAATGCTATCTAACTTTTCTATTCTTATTATTCCCTCTGCTTAAAGTGACAATCTTTTTTAATAATACATTCTAGATTAGTAATTAAATGGATTTCAATGTTAGTATAGGAGATGAAAACCAAGATATAAAAATTTTAGCACCATGGTTGCTTAATTGTTTGAATAGATTGTCTGGAAGTAATCCTGCGAAATTTATATTAAAACAACAAGTTTTTGCACAAACACCAATGAATGGTTTCAAAGCAGATCCAGAGACATATCAAAAATATGTAGATCTAAAGGGAAGTCCAGACTATACTAGCGTTGTTGAGCCTGTAATACGTTTTTTAGAAAGAAATAGATTCTTAAAAATTTCTTCTGTTAATCCAGCAAAAATTGCAATTACACGAATTGGTGTTGATAAATGCAACGAACCTACAGACATAGAATGGAGTTATAATCACACATTTTATCCTATAGAAAGTGATGATGATATTGCTAAGAACCCAGGATATCGAAACTATAAATAAGTATAGTCAACTGACTACTACTAATTGGTTCGAGGTATAATAGATAAAACCAAATCATTAAACTTCCTTTTTACTTCTTCCCTTTGTCCCAGGGGAACTTCATAATATACCAACAAGTCA
>DASQLB010000017.1:0-2551 GCA_035630235.1 Nitrososphaeraceae archaeon
AAAATACTAATAAAATACCACTTAGACTTGTAATTTTGTTATTTGATTATTCTATTAATGAACAAATTTAAAACATGGTTATTCTATCTATGACTGAGATTAGAGTAATTTTTTATAATATAAAATACTGTTTAACAATGAGACTAGGACATTTGTAAGAATATAAATACATTTATTGTAGAATAATCTAAATTAATATCTCTTTTTCTGTGAGAAAATAAATATACTTTACTAGTTATTGAAAGATCTTAAATGAGTACATCTGATAATGCATCACCAAAAAATCCTACTAACTATAAAAAATCTTACAAAATAAAGACCTTCAACGATTCGATAAAAATCTATTTACCCCGAGTTGAAGGTTATAATGACATAATAAAAGATATAACCTTAAAATATGGAGCATTGTCAATTTTTGAGTTTGATGGTTATTTTGAAGGAAGATTTGAATCAACTAAATATATACGAGTAGAAATTCATACCAATGATGTAAATACGGAGAATATGATTGAATTTGCTAATGAAATAAGAATTAATTTGAAACAAAAAAGCCTTGCATTTGAATTTAATAATAACCTTATACTAGTTGAATCAGAGAATTAATTGATAAATTTATTTAGTAAATTTTTGACGTCTTAAATCAGTATTTATATTTACTGGCAATTAAATCCACATGCCTATTGAAAACTTTTCAATTACTTTACTTATAATAAGTTTTCCTGATAATAATGTATATTTTCTATAAATATAAGACTTTTTTGGGTTATAACCAATTTCTGTAATTTGTTTATAGGTTTCTAATTTATTTTTCAAAAAAATCATACCTATTCCCTTCTCTTTTTTTCTTATTTCATATATCATATTATTGGGAAGGTTTTTCAAGTAGATAGTAGAACTTGCAGATGCAAGAACCTTTTCTCTATCTTTAGAGATTATATTTATGTTTCTCGTTATAATATTATTTTTTTCGATTTGTTGCATAATTACTATCTTAGTTAATGAATTAGATATAATTTGTAAGAATTGTTCTGTTGTACCAGTATTTATTAAAAGAATCTTTTCAATAGGATTTAACTTTATATTACTTCTTTTCTCAAGTTTTAAAACATCCCTTAAAATAGTAGAATTAGATTTAATATTAATAATAAACATTGGACTAATTAATATAAAATCTAAAGTATATTATAATGTTCAATAAAAAATCGACATACAGTAAGTAATACTGCGAATGATATAGTTAGTAAACTTATAACTTTTAGTGAACGTTCTAATTTCTCTGCGTTACAATCTACAAAATCTTGAGGTTTTCTTTTTAGTTCTTTATATTTTCGAGAAATTCTTATCTCTGTATATGCGACTAAAAATGCCATTATTGATGAAATTAAAGATAATACGGAAATAGAATTAGTTTGAATAACGAATCCTGCTAGTAAAGGTAGACCCCCCCAAGATACTGCAAACCAAAAGTTGTTATGAAATAATCCATTAAATAATTCAAAGTTATAAGCAAATAAAAAAAAGCCTTCGATAATTGCAATAATTAATAACAAAGGAGCAAATGTAATAATATAATAAATACCTAATATATAGGACACAGAAAGTCCTCCTATTACCATTAATCTCAATTCAAAGGTGGAAAAAAAATTACCCCAAGGTTTAATTTTTTTTGAACCTAGGTTATCTGCAGCATGAGCTGAAACACCTAGTGCTAAAAAATAAATAATAAAGATAGATAGAACCCTATCCCAAGCTATAGATTCTGAAAGCATTGAACCTATTATTGTAAACGATATACACATTCCAGTATATGGAAGGAATAGCATTCCAATAAAAGCCCTGAATTTCAATGGGCCAAACCCTGGTACGAACCATTCGTTTATACGAATAGATTTAAAGTTGTTGTCATTCATATCTTAAAAGCAGATATGAGTGCAGAAGTTTGGCATGTATAATATTTAATATCCAGAGATCGAAAACCTTTCTTTTCTAATGCTATTTTGAGATCTCTAGTCCATGTACTCTGTTTTATAACTTCATCTAAATTATAAAAAACGTATTTCCATGAATCAATAATTTGTCCAGTCAATTTTAGAATCTTAAAATAAGAGTTCCACAGAACTCTCATTATTTTATTTAAAGGGTACACAAAATCAAAGAAAATAACTAACCCGTCTTTTTTAAGTAGACGCCATAATTCATCAACCATGAGAGAAATCTTTGCATATTTAGCCAAATAACATGAAACTATACAATCAAAACTTTCTGATTTAAAAGGCAATAATTCTGCCATGGAGTTAACCAGAAGTGAATATTCTCTTTTTGCTTTAGCATTAGAGATATAACTATATGTCAAATCAACCCCAATAAGGTTTTTAAATGGTATTTTAGAAATGAATGATGAAAAAATTCCAGTCCCACATGCAACATCTAGTATATTTTTATATTCTGGAGTAATAAAATTAGCAATATTTTGTTTCCATAATGAATCGCATCCAAATGTAGTATATTTTACTATTCGATCATAGCTAGCTGCATTTTGGTTAGAAAAAAA
>DASQLB010000018.1:0-10936 GCA_035630235.1 Nitrososphaeraceae archaeon
AAATTTAACTATTATTGTCTGTAGATAATATAATGTAAATATATTCTATAATCTTAAATTAAAAAGAATCGTCTTTCAGAATTAATAAAATTATAATAAAATCCTACATATTTATCTCATTTAAATTATAAATAACATCATTTCTTTTTGCTTCAGAGGAAACTATCTTTTTCTTTCACGAACTTCTGCTATGACATCTTGAATAATTTGTATTACTTCTTCATTTTTCATTAGTCTATATTCATGTTCTTTTTGCCATCTATCAGAAAATTCTATTAATGGTTTAATTTTATTAGATATCTCCGTCTCTTTTTCTGTAAGAATTATATTTTTTACTAGTGATATATCTCTTTCAATTCTAATAATGAGATCTCTATAAAATTCTTTATCTCTCGCTGCTAACTTCAAAAATGATATAATCCCAGTAAATAACATGAAGGCTCCTACTGGCATAAATGAAACTGTGATTGTACCATTAGGAGGTATTGAATTTAAAAATATTGAATGGAAGTCTCTTGAGGCAAAAAGTATCATAATTCCTATTATTGTTATTATCATGTAATTTTGTAATAAGGAATTCTTTAACTTTAATAATATAGGTACAAAAGAAAAACCAAAAAATATTCCAATAGTCTGTATATTGGAATTCATAAAAGCAGTATAGATAGCATCTTTAATAGATGGATATATAATACCAAGTACTGGTAGACTAATAAGATTGTCTATATTAAAATAAGTTAATATTATTCCTTCATAACGTATTAAATAAAAAAATAATGGTATACTAACCAAAATCCAAAATTTATATTTTCCAATACGTCTAGAATATTGTTTAAGCATATATACAGTTAAAAGCCACCCTAATAGAAATGACATTATAAAAAATATATCATATACTAATGCTATATTATTCTGAAATACAATGTTTATTGAAAAAGTACCGCCTCTTAATTCCCGTGGTGAGGTATAGTTAATAGTAGATGGATGAGTTGCTAATCCACTTATCAAGTATAGTAATGCTAGAATTAAAGTGATACAATAAAGTGAAAATAATATTCCATAAAGTAATGTAAAATTATTCTTTCCTTTTAGATACCATCTATAAAAATTGAAAGAAAGAATGGATAAAAATCCTAAAGTCGAAATAAATGACATATACGATGTTAAATAAAAGGTAACATTACTATAACTTTTGAATAATGAAATTTGTATTGTAGTAATTATTAATGTTAATGATAATACAAAATAGATTATAAAGATAGATATGAAATAATATTTTTTGTATCTAACTTCAATTTCTTTTAGATATCCAATACTATAAGTCATAATCAATAATAATAGATTAGATATTACAAAAATAGATACATAGATTGAGAATATTATTATTTTATAATTAAAAGGCAATAGTTTTTCTTGTAAAAATCCCATTAGAAAATTTGAATCTAAAATAATTACAAACATAACAGAAGAAACAATAAAAAATAAAACTAACTTTTTAAATAAAGTGTCTCTATTTTCTAAAAATGAAAAATTAAAAAATAAATTCATAAATTTTATAATTTCAAATAGTATGTTAGTAACATAGAAATGGTGATTTACTGGATTACCAATTTATAATTTGTATTAGATGTAAAATCCCATCGATCTGCTATTAAAGTTGGTGAAGGTGGATCTGCTTTAGCAGAAATAGTATATTGAAGATCATGAAGACCTATTTTTAATTCAGTAGTATCTATTAAAATACAATCGCAATACATCACTCCGTTATAATATATTGGATTCCTTTTATAATCATCTTTTTCCCAGTTATTTGCCATGGTAGTATTACTAGTGGCTAGAATATCTACAAATTCTTCTGAGAATATTTCTTTGTAATATTGATTCTGAGGGAGATTATTTACAACCTTTTTCTTCTTTTGCATATCTATACCGTTACTGTTATCTATAAACATATTAACAATTTCTTTGTTGTCAAAGAGTATCTTTCCTTGTATTGTTCCTCTTTGAAGGTTAAAGGCACAATTCTTAAGCTCATTATAAGATTTGTCAAATAATCCTACATCCCCTTGAGAACACCATGAGCTTAATAATGGAAAGAATATTAAGTATCCATAGGGAATTGGGTTTTCTGTACAATCATAACCATTGTCTCCAGTTTCAAATGGATTTAAAAGAAAAACAATAGAATTATTTTTATCTATATGAATGCTGCATTTAGGATTATTATCTGGACCATCTTCAGGTGAATTACCCCACCATTGCCAATAATTTTGAAGAAAGTGAACTAATTCTTTATTATTACTTTGTATTTCTTTTTCAATCCCATAAACAGAATATGTTTGAAAATAAAAAATTAAGGTCAAGATCACAAAAAAATACATTTTCATACATTATTCAATAAATTGCATTCTAATATTGCTTTTTTGTTTATTGGAGATGAATAAGTCTTAAGTATAACAATGAACTGATTTTGACACAATTTTGTACTTCAGAAAGTATTGTTATCATTAATTCGAAATATCAAAATAGAAGGTAAAGATGATAAATTGGCTCATTTATCTGATTATCGTAAGTGAAAGAATATTGCAGTAAGCAGTTAAAAAGAAAATAAATTGATTGATTTTTGAAAATTGTTGATTTATTCTATATTTTTTATTTTATCTATATGTAAAATATCTCATTCTTCAGAAGTGGCATCTTCTTTTGTATCTACTTTTACAGTCGTACCTTTCTCTTCCTCTTTTTTGAGATTTGCCTGATTTGCCTTTTTTAGAACGTATTCATCTCCTTTTACTCTTTCAGATGATGATGATGTATCCTCGTTTTCTGACGTATCTATGTGAAATATTTATCATATATACTATTTAAAAATTCAAAAAATAATCAAGATTTATTGTAAATAGGTTGTTTAACATTGTAAAGTTTTTGATGGAAGATGGATGGCTTGATTATTGATATCTCTTACAGCGTCTGCAAAAGACTCTGGAAGAGTGGGATGGGCATGTATTGTATTGGAAATATCTTTAATACTTAGTTTCATTTTAATTGCTAGGGTTGCTTCACCTATTATCTCACCTGCATGTGGTGCAATAATATAAGTTCCCACAAGTTTTCCTTCCTTCTCAAAGACCTTAATAACGCCTCTTGTATCTCCCAAGCAATTTGCCTTAGCACTTGCTGCAAGTGGAAATTCTCCTGTCCTTCCTTTTAAATCTCCTACGTAAGCAATTTCTGGATAAGTGAATACACACACAGGTAACGATTGATAATCGATGTTATTGTTCTCTTTTATTCCCATTATATTTTCACCAGCAACCTCACCTTGCCTAGATGCAACATGTGCCAGCTCATACATACCTGTTACATCACCAATTGCATACACATTGTGAATGTTGGTCTGCATTTTTTCATTTACACAAATACCATGTTGATTAATTTTTAATCCAATATTATTTAGTTCCTTAGGACATATATTTGGTCTTCTGCCTACACAAATAAGTATCTTTTCTGCTACAATTTTTTCTCCATTAACAAAAGCTATATTGTCACTAATTTTATCTACTTTTGATTGTGTCATCACATTGACTCCGTCTAATCTCATATATTTCTCAATTGCATTTCCAATTTCTTGTATTTGAGAAGGTAATAGATGATCTTCAGCCTCAATTAAAGATATCTTACATCCTAGGGCATTCAAGATAGAAGCAAATTCACATCCACTATATCCACCTCCTATAATAGTAATAGACTTCGGCATATCTTCTAATTCAAGAATTGATGCAGTTGATAGTATACTTTCTCCAAATTCATAACCAGGCAAACAAATAGGATAACTTCCAGTAGCAATAACAATATTTTTTGTTTCTATTATGTTGTTATTAACTGCCACTTTATTTGCTGAAACTACATATGCATGACCTTCTATTAGATTAACATTATTACTTTTGAGAAGAAGTTTGATACCTGACGCAAGTCTAGAAACTGTAGCCTTCATTCTGGACTTTAGAAGTTTGTAATTCAACTCAATTTGGACATTTAAACCATTTTTCTTTGCACCGTCTGCTCTTCTCATTATATCTCCTAATGAGTGAAGATATTTAGTAGGAATACATCCCCTCTGAGTACAAGTTCCACCTAGTCCATTCTTTTCAATTAAGCAGACATTCCCACCAAGTTGTGCTGCTCTAATGGCACAGGTATAACCGCCAGGACCGCCTCCTATGACTACTATATCATACATATATATTCGTCTACTTAACTTTTAAATACTTGACAAATAAGTCTTTTAATAAGTAAATTTACCTTTTCAGATTCCATTTATCTGATGTATATTTCTCCTCAGTCAACTTTTTAGTACATTTCTCTTCTTTGGTAGTTAAATTATCAACAACAATCTCAGCACCAAATTTATCACTAAATGATTCTTTCAGATTGTACGCTACCTCGTCAAATGGTTTATTCAATCCCATTACTCTTTCTTTTGCATCATCGATCATCTTATCTTTGACTTTTTCTGAAGGAACCTTTAACACAGAGAACATCTTCTCAAGATTAACACTTAATAATATTGTTCCATGCTGTAGTAGTATGCCTTTCTTTCTAGTTTGAGCATTCCCAGAGACTTTTTTGTCATCGACAATTATATCATTTAACGGAGCAAATTTTCCATTAAAGCCAAGCTTATTTATGCATATAACTACTGGATCACAAATTAAATTGTAAGATTCCATTATATTTTTTGGATAAACACTTGTAATGAATGAATAAGTCAACTCCGATTCATGCAATACTGCTCCACCTCCTGTTATTCTCCTAACAACATCAAATCCCATCTGTCTACATCTTTTTATATCCACTTCTTCATCCATGCTTTGAAAGTATCCTATTGACACGGTTGGTGGTCGCCAGCCATAAATTCTTAGAATTGGCATACTATGATAATTTATACAATTCATTAATACCTCATCAAGAGCCATATTCCATGGTCCTGAATTATATCCTGTTTCTAAAGTTCTGATTTTGCTAAACTTAAAACTCATAGTTTCCCACTCATTTTTCTTCTTCTTTTCCTTTATTCCTTCCCTATTCTAGTTCTCCTTCAAACAACCAAGTATTGCATCTGTCAAAGATTCTGAATCAAAACCAAATGCTTCAGAGCCATTCAAACATTTCTCGATCTTTTGCTTAATCTCATCTTTTCCTAGTTTTGTACCAATAAGATTGACCTCAAGTTCGTCCAACGTTTCTTCCGGATAAAGAAAAAAATCTCCTGTTATTGTTATTGAGTTAATTATTTTACTATCTTCATCATATTCAAGTGAAATCTTGACCAATTTTTTTGATTTGTATATGTTATGTACCTTTTTCATTAATCATTACTACTCTTTACTTATTTTTCAACATACAATTTTTTCTCACTATCTTCCTTTCCGTCAGATTGTGAAAAAGTAATCCACCTTAAATTAGGTTTTCGTGCTGCTGCAACTTCGTCTAATCTGCCAACTAATTTTGTATATGGAGCTCCTTTGACAATGTCTGGATTTTCTTTTATCTCATTTGCTATGCTTTTTAATGCTGCTGCAAATCTATCCAATGTTTCTTTACTTTCTGTTTCCGTAGGTTCAATCATTAATGCTTCACGGACAATTAAAGGAAAATAAATGGTTGGTGGATGAAAACCATAATCCAAAAGTCTCTTTGCAATATTCAAAGCGCTCTTCTCACCAAATTTCCTAGAAGATAAGACAAATTCATGAGTACATCTACGATTGTAAGGAAGTTCGTATTCATCCTTTAACAAGTTGAGAAGATAATTGGCATTCAATATTGCATGCTCTGACACCTTTCTTATATTTGTCCCGCATGATTTGATATAACAATAAGCCCTTACCAGCATACCAAAATTTCCGTAAGAATATTTGACCTTTCCTACGGATTTTTGTTTGGTATAATCTAGGACAAACTTGCTGTCTTGTTCTTTTATTATTCTCGGTAATGGCAGATACTCTGCCAAAAAGGATTTTACTCCTAATACTCCTGCTCCGGGTCCTCCGCCACCATGAGGAGTTGAAAAGCTTTTGTGCAAATTCAGATGAATCATATCAAATCCTTGGTCCCTAGGCCTAGTTATTCCAAATAGTGCATTCATATTTGCTCCATCACAATACATCAAGGTACCATTGGTATGTGCAAGATCGCTAATCTCTAGAATATTTTCCTCAAAAAGTCCAAGGGTGTTAGGATTAGTTAACATAACAAGTGCTACATCATCTTCAAGTACTTCCTTGAATTTGTAAATGTCCATGTTGCCACGGGAATCAGATGGAATAGTTATAGTTTCAAACTTACACATGGTTGCAGTTGCAGCGTTTGTGCCATGAGCAGAATCAGGAATAATTATCTTTTTTCTTTTCTCATTCTTATGCTTAAAGTAAGCTTTTGCTATCATGACACCTAAAAGTTCACCCTGTGCTCCAGCTGCAGGTTGCAATGAAAAAGCATCCATACCTGTAATTTTCGTCAAGTCTTGTTCCAATTCCCACATCAATTGTAGTGACCCTTGAATACAACTTTCATGAGAAAGAGGATGTAAATCCTTAAAGCCATCTAGACTTGCCATATCTTCGTTTATCTTAGGATTGTACTTCATCGTACAAGAACCTAATGGATAAAATCCAAGATCAACTCCAAAATTCATTCTTGATATGTTAGTATAGTGTCTGACAACAGTGATCTCACTCACATTTGGAAGAAGAAGTTCTTTTCGCATCAGATCGTTTGGTAGTTCAATTGTAATGTCCTCTGCTGCTGCTGCTGCTTCTTTTCCTGCTTGTTCTCTCTCTTTATTATCGTCAACATCAGGTACATGTTCTGTTGTCTCTTCTTCGTATTCGAATATGAGCTTCATTTTATTATTTTGTCTCCTTTAATGTAGAAACATATGATTCTATATCTTGCACTGTATTCAGTTCAGTACAGCAAATTAATATTTTATCTTCATCTAAATCAAGACCACCAAGAATTCCATTTTTAAGCAGGTTTGAAGAAATATTTTCCAAACACCCCGACGGCGCCTTCATTAGGAATTCATTGTAAAATGGTTTTTTATTCAGAGCTTCGAAGCCGATGCTCTTCAATTTGTTTTGCAACAAATGTGCTCTGCTATAAGAAAGTTTTGCAACATTGATTAATCCCTTCCTTCCCATAAGTGCCAAATATATAGTAGAAGCTATCGCCATCAGTGCCACATTTGTTGTTATATTGCTTGTAGCTCTTTCTCTTCTTATATGCTGTTCTCGCGCTTGAAAAGTCAGCACAAAGCCTTTATTTCCCTTTGAATCCGTAGTCATTCCACATATTCTTCCTGGAATTTTCTTCAATAAGAAACTCTTGACTGCCATAAATCCAAGATATGGACCTCCAAAGTTTACTGGAATACCAAAGGACTGTCCTTCACCGACTACTATATCTGCACCATAATTTCCTGGAGGTTCTAGGATTGCAAGAGAAGTTGGCTCGACAACACAAGTTATAAAGAGTGCACCCACTTTATGTGCCTGTTCAGCGACATATTGTAAATTCTCAATACTTCCATAGAAGTCGGGGTTCTGAGCAATCACACAAGATGTGTTATTATCAATCTCATTTACAATTTTGAGATCTGCTCCTTCACAATATGTTTTTAAAACTTCCAAATATTGAGGATTGAGCCCTTCCTTTATGCAAATGCAATTCCTTCCATTATAAGATGAACAGAGCAATACGGCTTCTGCCAATGCAGATGAACCTTCATACAAAGAAGCATTAGCTATATCCATGCCTGTAAGAAGACAGATGAATGACTGGAATTCGTACATTGTATGTAGAGTTCCTTGGTTCATTTCTGCTTGGTAAGGGGTATATCCTGTAAGAAATTCTCCCCTCATTATCAAATGATGTACTGCAGAGGGAATATAATGATTGTAAGCTCCAGCCCCAATAAAGTATTTCATAATCTTGTTCTTTTGTGATATGTTTCTCAAATGTTCTACTAATTCGAGCTCGCTCATTGGTTTAGAAAGATCCAGTTTTTCATTAAGAGATGGCTTTAAATCCATGATTAAATCATTTATAGATCTTACTCCAATTCGTTTTAACATCTCTTCTTTATCATTTTCAGTTATTGGTGAGTAATTCATTATAATTGATATCAGCCTCCGCTTTGATCTTTTTCTCTATTCTCTTCTGTTTCGCCAATGAATTTGTCATATTGCTCATTGGTCATTAAATTGTGAAATTCCTCCATATTAGATGGTTTTAATTTTACAATCCAGCCTAATTCATATGGTGATTGATTTATCCATTCGGGGTGTTCAAGCAACTCCTGGTTAACCTCTACAATTTCACCACTCATAACACAATAAATATCAGAAGAAGCCTTTACCGAATCAATTATTGCCATTGGTTGCATACGTCTGAATATGCTACCAATCTTAGGCAATTCTATGGAAACTATATCGCCAAGTTGGCTCTGAGCAAAGTCTGAAATTCCAATAGTTGCTATTCCTTCTTTGATTACAATCCATTCATGTTCTTTTGTAAATCTTATATTCTCATTCACAAAGATCTATTTTTAATATTATTCAAGCCATAAAAATTTTTTATTTCCGCTTATAGAATCGGGTAGTACTAAGAATGTTAGCTTTATACAATTTACCACCAATATTAATTTCGATTAATTCATTGGGGTTGACATAAACTGGCACAAAACAAAAGCCTATAGACTTTTTCAAAGTTGGGGAAAATGTTCCACTTGTCACGAAACCGATTTTTTTGCCATTCATTAATACCTCATTTTTATGTCTAGCTACTCTTTTTTCCAGAACCTCAAATCCTACTATCTTTCTATTTATTTGCTGGTTTATCAAAGCTTTTTTTCCAATGAATTCATTCTTTTCAAATTTTACTGTCCATTTGAGTGGGGCTTCTAAAGGGGTGGTATTTTCATCTATATCATTTCCATAAAGCATCAAACCAGCCTCGAGTCTGAGTGTATCTCTGGCTCCCAAACCAGCGGGTTTAATATTAATTTTGGAATCTAACTGTATGAGCTTTTCCCAAATCTCTATTTTTGAAGAATCAAAAAATAGCTCAAAACCATCTTCTCCTGTATAACCTGTCCTTGATATTATACATTCTATTCCAAAAATATTTGTAATAGTAAAATTAAATGGTTTTAATTGATTCAGGTTTAAATCAACAACTGCTGCCTTTTCTAGGATACTTTGAGCAAGAGGACCCTGGAGTGCTAGAAGAGCAATTTTATCAGTTATATCTTCAACAATTGTTGCTGATCTCAAATGCTTAATAATCCATTCTAAATCCTTTTCTCTATTTGAAGCATTAACAACAATAAGAAATTTTTTTCTATTAAACATGTATATGATTAAATCATCTATTATTCCTCCATTCTCATAACATATAGGAGAATATAATGCCATATTGTTATCTAATTTTGATATATCATTAGTAACTAAAGTTTGTAGACCATCATAGGCATCGGCGCCTTTAACTTCAAAACGACCCATGTGTGAAACATCAAATAAACTAACGTTTGTTCTAGTATTGAGATGCTCATTGATTATTCCAGAAGAATAATGTAGAGGCATTTCCCATCCATGAAAGTTTAGCATTTTTGCTCCAAAGGATCTATGAATATCATAAAAAGGTGTTTTCATCACAGATTAAGCCAACAAATATAATAATCGACGAGTATTAACTTTTGTTATAAAAGATATTGTGGATGGTTCAAAGTACAAATGGAGCTAATAAAAAAACCAGTATGGCTTAGAGTAAGACCCCCTGCAGGAGAAAATTATACAAACGTTAAACAATCACTTAGGTTGCTAAATCTTCATACAGTTTGTGAAGAAGCAAGATGCCCTAATATATCAGAGTGTTGGGGAACAGGAACGGCTACAATTATGATCATGGGAGACATATGTACTAGAGGATGTCGATTTTGTGCTGTTAATAGCGGTAAACCCTTTTTGCTTGATGCAGATGAACCAGAAAGAGTCGCTAAGGCAATTAAAGAATGGGGATTAAGATACGTAGTAATTACTTCTGTATGCAGAGATGATTTAGAGGATGGAGGATCAGAACACATTGCCAAGACAATCAAAGCAATTAAACTTTTATGCCCTACAACGATAGTGGAATCACTAATCCCCGACTTTAGAGGAAATGAAAGTTCAATAAAAGAGATAGTTAAATCTCAACCAGAAGTCATAAGTCATAACATCGAAACAGTATCTAGACTTACTCCTAAAGTTAGAGATGCTAGAGCATCCTATGAACAATCACTTTTAGTTTTAAAAAAAATTAAGGATCTTAATTCATTCATTTATACAAAATCTTCTATAATGCTAGGCCTTGGGGAATCAGAAGATGAAGTTATTCAGACAATAAAGGACCTGAAATCAGTTGGAGTAAGTATATTGACTATAGGCCAATACCTTCAACCAACTCCTAAGCATTTACCAGTTATCGAATTTATTTCTCCAGATAAATTCAATTGGTTTAGGGAAATTGCAGAACAAATGGGATTTGTTTATGTAGCCTCAGGTCCGCTTGTTAGAAGTTCATATAGAGCAGGAGAGTTTTTCTTGGAAAAAATTTGTAATAGGATGTAATGGTGTCTAGACGTTGTTGCAATAGCCACTAGAAAGCTATACGCCGCTCGAGAGTAACGTAATGCATGTAGTATTTCTACCAATCTATCTTGTATTTGTTTCTATTATTTAGAAATTATTTAATATATATTTACGAAATTCTAAATTCTAAAAAAATTCTTTACTTTTATATCTATTTTCTTTTATTATTTTCATTGAATTTTGATATAATCAAATATTTAAATAATATCTTCTTTAAAGTCAGAAATAATAACAATATTTTA
>DASQLB010000019.1:0-3404 GCA_035630235.1 Nitrososphaeraceae archaeon
TCGCCATCATTAACATTAATGTTGTCCGCCTCTCCACTAACATTATCGAATTCAAAAAATATAGCTCCTAGTAGTGCGTATACTAAAGTCGTTATCAAAACATATGAAGATGGAATTGAACTAACTGCTATTTTTTTCATACTTTCCTTCATTATTATATATACACTATATATTATAAAATAATTTTGCTCTATAATAGACAAATATTCTCTAGTTGATTTCGGAAAAATAAAAAGAATTTTATTCTAAATTTCAAGTCTATTTTTATGATATAAAAAAATTAAATATTTATCCTTGTTCTATTATATTAACATCTTATTTCTGAACCTCTATCAATTCTTAGGGAGTACGTTACAGTCTTATTTTCTAAATGTAAATTAATGTATCCTCTTAAAAAGTAACATTATTTTATATGTGAACAATCTTTTTCTATTCTAAAAATAATAATAATATATGTTCAAGTTATCAAAATTCAAAATCTGCATTATAGGAATGATTACGGGAATAACTCTAATAGAAGCTTACCATTTATGGGATTAGTATGTAGTTATTGTTAGAAGAATAGACAAACAGAACTTACGCTCACTCATACAAACAGGATTTCAAAAACAAAAATTCCGAAATTCGTTATAGGTTACACCTCCCTATTATTCCATATTGTGTTAAATTTATTTTATTATTTAAGAATTTTCGGCGCCGAAAAATTTTAAAATTCATTGCTTGATGACATTACATGTCTTTCATCTTTATTATAGCAAAAATATTGATAAAAAACCTTTTATAATTTTAAATTGTTCAAGTTATATGAGAACTTTAAAATTATTAAATCTTCATTGTAATAAAATCGATGATAATACAAAAGTAGATGAGACTTTTCTTACTGTAGATAACGGTAACTTTCAAGGATTTGGACCAGAATCTATGAGAAATGGAAGTGATTGGAACATCAATGCAAATATTCAATTCAATGTTGAGGCTATAGTAAGTTTTTATGATGAAGATTTGATAGGTAAACTAAGTAACACCAAATATTTTAGTAGTCACATTGTTGAGGAAAATGAGGTTCTTAAAGGATTAAAAACAGTGAGTTTCGCTTCAAATAATGCAAATTACGTTTTAACTTATGAAATAGTATAGACAAAGAATTCTAAATACGTTATTTGTTTTAAGTTTGTAATCAATATAGCTTACTACTATTAATAATCTTGAAATATGGACCTGTTAAGTTAAGACTATATGTTAGGATAGGACATTCGTAGCTAAATTCATTTATGTTAAATTAACAGATCTTATAATGCAGTTATAAAGTATTATAAATATAAGTCATAATTATCATTTCAAATATACAAATTGTTATGGTTATTGATGTCAATAATAATTGTTTTACATGTTGCTATATCATCTAATATAATTATTGTAAATTCTACCACTATAGATAAAGAAAAAAATAATAATAATAATTTTACCTTAGCCTGTAACATTTCTATAATAGTATGTCTTGATAATAACCCGGCATATCTACAAAAAATAGATCATAAAATACAAACAGATTTAATATTAGATCAAGTTAATTCGACTAAACTCAAAGAATGGATAGATATTTTATCATCTTTTCATACCAGAAATACTAAATCAAGTTATATTGAAAATGTTGCATATTGGCTTAAAAGTGAACTTCAAAACTTGTGCGATGGTAGAGTATTTTTTCACAATTACACTCAAATTGATCAAAATCAAACTTTTAATTTAAAAAATATAATTTGTAGTAGTAAACAAGGATTAGCAACCTCTCCTCAAAATAATAAAACTATCATAATTGGAGCACATTACGATAGCAGAGCAGAAATTCTCAATAATACTAATACTCGAGCTCCAGGAGCTGATGATAACGCCAGTGGAGTATCAGCTCTTTTAGAACTTGTACGTATTCTTTCCCCATTAAATTTAAAATATAATCTCGAATTTGTATTATTTTCAGGAGAAGAACAAGGTCTGTGGGGATCTAGTAGTTATGTGAAATATATAGATAATAACAATAGAACCAAAACTATAGATCTCTACATTAACTTTGATATGCTTGGCTATACGCCTTCTAATGAAACAAATAAAGTCATATTAGAATATGATATTGGCAATAAATATGTACAAAATGATGAACATTCAAAAACAATAGCCTTGTTCATAAATCAAATAGCGTCTAATTATACTAATCTAGAAGCTATATTGTCCAAACTTGAAAATAGTGATTTTATTCCTTTCGAAGCATTTGGTCATACAGTCATAGGAATACATGATGGAGGAGTAACAAAGAATCCCCATTATCATAATTCTTCGGATACTCCAGATACATTGAATATAAAATATTTAACTTCAATAACAAAAATGGTACTTGCTACAATTTTAGAGTTGGACAATTTAAGATAATATACAAGTATGGAATAGTATTAACACAATAATTAATTCGATAATAACTACTTTATTTAGTATCTTTTATGAATAATTTATACGGAACAATAACAGCGACAAACATTCTATTTTTGTATTATATTAATATTCTTTTTATTGCTAGTTTTATTTTTAAATGTCTAATCTACAAGTTCTATTGTAAATATAATAATGGATTTAATAACATAAACATATTTTTTACATGATCTTATTATTATTAGCAGCAGAAAAACAACATAAGATCTATAAAAAATAATGAGTTATACTATAAAGCCTAATCTATATAAGGGACAAGAATTATTTTTTTTTCTTTAAAATTGATACTAATATTATTGTCATTCCAATACTTACAGCAACTCCTATTCCGATAATTAAATAAGTTGTAAAACTTTTCGTATTTGTATTATCCCTATCTAAATTTGATTTATCTGAATTTACAAGAAATGGAGAAGATGGTGTTGATTGATTTGATGGTATCATTACATTAAATGAAGCTGGAATAATAGAAGAATTTGTATCTACTCTTAAAATAACTTGATGGCTCCCATAGTTAACAAAAGAATGGTTCACAGAAAAATCACCATTATTCACTGTTATATTATCAAATCCGAATAATTCTGACCCTTCTGTAACAACTACTCTTGCTAAGAAATTTTTAATGTGTTCTTCTGTTTTTAAATTTAAAACGCTGAATTTAAGATCTGTTAAAGTATTTATTTTTATCTTGTCTCGATCATAAGCAAATTGAACTTTAATATTGTCATGTTGGTCTATAATTTCTTGTATGGCGATCTGATTATTGGTAGGTATGTGAGAATAAGTTAAGTTGGAATTATTTAGATATAAAAATAAGGTAAAACCAAAAAAGAATAGCAAATATTTAAGAAAAGACATCTTTTACTTAAAATGATAAATTACCATTTATTTAAAATTCATGGTTCTCTTCTGTTAGTTATTGT
>DASQLB010000020.1:0-3299 GCA_035630235.1 Nitrososphaeraceae archaeon
TTTATCAAAATGAGAATCTCAATAATAGATAGATACATCCATAACTATTTTTTCTATACCTACACAGATCTTTAATTTGAAAACCATTTGCCATAAGTCATAGTCTGGATTTAATCTATAAACCCAATTTTCTAGTAGTTCAGACTATGTCAATAATAATATACAAATAACCTTGTTCTTCAAGTATTATATAACATGCTTAACAGTTTACACTAATCATTATTACCCGGTAGTTCAGTCCAATGAAAGAAAAATTCACACACTGTCACATGCTCCTCTATTATTATGAAATACTTCCTTAGAGGGCTATGACTTTACAAACCTAACTAAAAAATAAGTATTAAATAGTATGAAAATAAGGTGTTTTTACACTTCATAATTAATTTCGCTATCCTACATTGACAATCAATAAAGACCTATCTACAAACACAAAGACCAACAAACACAAAGACCAACAAACACAAACACCTTCGTCATAGTCCTCTATCTATACAATTCTGTGCTCTGTTTAGAAGAGGGCTATGGCAATTGTTATAATGAGATGATTAATTAACAATGTTATCCAATTGTTAAATATTCTAGTATCTATATATTAACACTAAAAAATTCTATAGACAAAAGATGATTCATTCCAGTGCAATAGCATTACTAATATAGGATATCGTTTCTGTTCACTCCAACCTCTCTGTCTATTTTTGGTAGGCTATGGCATTATTGTAATAATAACGATATAACAACTATCTAATATCATCCACAATTAACTCTGTTCACCGATTTTTAAATACTAATTTGCGTAATGGTTATTGTTAGGCAAAATAAACTGACTGATGATATTATTGACAATAATAATAATAATAACAAATACATATTATTAGTGGATGATGACAAAGATACTATATTCACTTTTAATTTGTATTTGAAATCAATTGGATATACAATAATTTCTTTTGTTAATCCTGTTTAAGCCTTAGACTATTTTAATAAAAATTTTGCTGATTGTTCTTTAGTTATAACAGATTTTAGTATGCCTAAAATGTCAGGAATTGATTTAATAAAGAAGATAAGAGAAAAAGATCAAAACTACACAAAAAAAATAATACTTATTAGTGCCACTATTAAAGGTGATATTCTAACAGACTATTATGATGAATTATCTAAACTTAAAGTAAATAAAATATTAGAAAAGCCTATGTCTTTAGAAATATTGAAAAATGCAATTAGAACATTCATAGAATAAGTAGATCAATATAACTTACAAATTAATGGCTTGCCTATGATCATTAATATGTTATATCCAATTATTAAATACTAAAACAACAATTGAAATATTTACAATCTTGTATGCAAAATAAGATTTGTTAGCCATGACTGGAGTACCAGGTGCACAAGGACCACCAGGAGTACTAGGTCCAGCAGGTCCATCGGGTATTACGCAATTAAACGCTACAACTACATATACTGTAACATCACCTATCATTGTTATGGTTGATGATGATGCAGTGGGAGACGGATCTGCAGTATGTGATCCTGGTGATTTTGCGATATCAGGAGGTTATATCTTAAATAATCAGTCACCAAAGGCGATAGAATATTTTCTAGTGACTGATTCACCATTGGGTGATAATGCATGGAAAGTAAGAACATTTAGTAATTTCGGCGAAGTAGATGTTGGCGGAAATGTCACTGCAAAATGTTTTGACAATCCACCAGCACACATACCTTAATTTTCTTTATTTTTTATCTTTTATGCTAATAACAGACACTTATTATAATTATTAAATAGGATATTTATTTCAGAACATATAACAAGAATTTGGAAAACTAATAAATATTATTTTGGTTAGTATTAGTAGAATAAGAACTCATTTCTAGTTGCTAGTTATCTAATATCTGATCCAATTCTTCGTCAGTTATCTCTTGTAATCTCTCTAACAAATAGAAAGATTGAGTTTTATCATCTCTATGCTTTTCTTTTTGTTCTTTTCCAAAATATGTAATTAGTTTTTCTCCTTTTCTCATATCTTATCACTTTATTTCTTCCAATTCAATAGTAATTAGTTAATTAAATCTAAAATATATCAGAAATTCGAAAGAACATCTAGTTATATGATCTAGGAATTAAGATACGTAATATTATAAAAGTATTAAAATAAATAAGTAAATATAATTACAAAAAAAGATTTTTTGTTATTGAAAAATATTTAGATTGTTTAGAGAAATAAAATAAATCGTAAAAAAAATCAAGATAGGTGGAGCAGGAATTTACGCTCTTCGTAACCGAAAATTACTGACTTCATTAATGTGAATCTTTCATCATGAATTAAAGTCGAAATATAGTCATCAAGATAGAATTTAATTTAAGCCAATACGGGCTATAATCCATTTTTTAAACTTTAGTAGTTTTGAAATTATTGAATCGTAACTATTCATTATATTTTGTAGAGCATGTAGACTATTAGCCATGATTTTGGCTTTTGGGGAATTATTTATTTGGTTTGAAATACTTGGAACAGGTTCTTTAAATTCTCCTTGGTTTTTAATGCGATCTATTCCTCTTTGTGTAATTTGATATAGAGTAAAATTATTCGGAGATTGAGTACTCAAAGTTCCTCGTGGATATCCTGGAATAGCAGTAATAAATTCTTGTACTTCTAACCTCTTAACTAAAGTATAAACGTGTTCATTACTAAATGGAAATTGGTCTCTTATCTCATTAACTCCAATTCCAGTGGGTGATTCCATGTTCTCATAGGAAAAATTCAAAACCTTCTCATATTCGGGGTCAAGAGGACTCATTACAAATGTAAGAATGATTTATCATATTAATAAATTTAAGCCAGTTTACTAGGAAATCGTAGATATGAAAAGAAACAAAATATGAAACATTTTTCAGCATTATTTTGAATAAATGGATTAGGTAATGAGAAATTTAATTGTCTTTCCCTAATCTACTATATAGAATCTCTTATTCTACTATTTTTCGCAGTTCAAATATATTTTTCCTTTATTTAAATAATATGCACAAGTCACTACGAGCATTTACCTTTGGACTTTTGGCAAGTTCATTGGTAATGTTAGCAGTAATGCCATTTCTTAACCAACAGCACAAAAAAGGAGGAGGTAAGAAGATATAATTTGATATCTTTATCACTAATATAATCAAGTCATGGCAAAACAAGCAATCTGAAAGACACATCGTCTATCTCTTCCGATGTATTCTTCCTATCCCTATACTTGATGAAAGGTCTTGATTCTTCTATTCTCTCTTGCATAGCGTTTATGACTTTACATTTACAGTT
>DASQLB010000021.1:0-3628 GCA_035630235.1 Nitrososphaeraceae archaeon
GCAATGACTGAAGATATAGCAAAGATATTAACCATAAAGAAAGAAGAGGTAATTATAGTATTTCAAGAAGCACCCCATGGAAATTGGTATTCTTCAGGAGTTCGTCTATAATATAACAATATTTTTCACCTGATAATTGGAACAAACGCATTTGAATTATAAAACTAAATTGTAGAAATAAAAATAACAATAAGAATCAAGTCTGCAAAATTATAGCCTCTTTGTTAGAAAAATTATTTCTTCAAGTAAAGTAAAGAATATTTGTAAGAAATGTCCAATTATTGCTTTATTGCTCCTATCCTCCCTGGAGGAATAGAATTGATGAAAAAATGTAATGAGGAAAATATTGTTAACAATAAAGAACACGATGCTTGAATGAATAGTCTTTAAACTATTATGCGGTCTAGAATATCTAACAATGGTATACTTAAAATATTTGTAGTCCCAATATAATAATCATTATAGGGAGCGAAAATTAATGTCAATACTAATGCAAGTATCATAGTTGACATTAAAACTGTAAGTATGTAAAAACATAACCTATTATAATCTTGAATTAATGCCATAATATTGTATATGTGAAACAATAATTTCAGGTTTGCTATACAAAAAATTAGTATGAATATACATGTCTTTATATGAATTGAACTAGAAATTAATTTATCTACATCATCTAGTAGAATTTGAAGGCATTATTATTTATCCTCGGATTTCTCCAGATGGATTTTGTTGAGTGTGTACATTTACATATGTTTCACCATTTTTCATAGCAGTAGTCAAGTTAGCAATTTACTTACCTGCCATGGATTCCTCTAACATATCAGCAGTGATGTTCCCACTGGTTAATTTACCATTCATTAGTATTGTTGGATTATCAGATTTATACAATGGTACTATAGGAGGTCCAATTTCTCCTTGTTTTCCATTATGTAAATGAGCCATGTTGTACTTTGATCTAATTTTATAAATATAATAATATGAGTAATCTTATTTCTATTTCTTATAGAATGTCAAAATAGAATGGATAATAGCAAGATATAATAAATAAATTCAAGGTTATTGTGGAATTAAATCCACTTACAGATAGATTATCTGAAGAATGTCCATGTAAGGTAAATAATATCCATTCTCCGGATTATTGATAAATGATACTACTTGTTACAAAATAATATTTTATTTTACAAAATTAGATATGATAATAAGCTTAATCGTAAGTACAAACATCTAAAGTCCTGCATGTAGGATTCTGTTACATTGTATTTAGCTTTTATTATTTTCAAAAGACAATATTTAAAAAAGATGGTTATTAGTAGAATCTTATGAATCAACCCTATTTTATTATAACATTAATTGCAGCTCTTACATTAGATGTGCTATCTATAAATGCAGGAATCACTTTTGCACAAGAAAAAAATGAAACATCAGAAATTGATGATTCTCCTTTAATTACAACTGAACAAATAGACGAGTCAATTGAAACAAACAATACTTCACCTCAAGGTGAAGATAAGATACCTTTAATTGAATAGATAATCCCAATAATGAATTTCAAATTATTTTTAAATTTTATGTTATACAACATCCATTAAATGTAGTTAAAATAGATAACCAATAATGGTACTAAAATATGATGCTATTATAGAGATATACTACTATCTAGATTTAGCTCTTATTTTTTATTAGAACTTATTTTTTTAGAGATATTCACAGTATTGAATTCTCTAGAAATATCTCAAGGAGAAAGTAATACCGATAGCGGTTCTAAAAGATGAGTCTGTTATAAAGATATAAAACTACATAGAATTTAGCTTTCTCTTATTGTTAGACTTAATTTAAATTATTTTTGAAAGTTTGTAGTTAAATTTTCACATTATAATCCAGAGGTTTATGGTCATTTTTGCATGTAAATTAATCAATTAAAAACAATCATTAAATTAACTTTTCTTGTATTGAAGATTTCAATTTTATTGTACGAGAAATTCATATCCAAATGGGTATCCAGAAATATTACCAAAACTTGCCTTTTTTGAAATATCCGCATTCGTAATTATCCGAATAAAGTTCAATTAGTTTTTTCTTGATAGAAAGAGCATTATCTTTGTCTCCCATGTCTTCCAAAATTTCTTCTTTATTACACAAAAGTTCTTTATGATTTGAATTTTTCTTTAAATATGAATTTATCAGATCTAAAGCATGAGTATATTTGCCTAGTTCTAATCCTAATATTCTAGCCTTGTTTGCTATCATATCCAAGTCTCCGGGAAATTGTTTCAAAGCGTTATCATACCACAGGAGTGCTTGTTGATAATGTCCTAAATTGGCTAGGGCTATTCCTTTGTGTTTTATTGAAGAGATAAAGTTAGGTTCCTTTTCTAAAATCTTATCGTACAATTGTATAGCTTCAGGATATTTACCTAATTGGATCAGTATTAATGCTTTTGTGTCCATAGCATTAATATAGTTTGGATTAATTTCTAATGATTTTTCTACTAATTCTAATGCTTTAGAATAGTTATTAGAGTACCGTCCTAATTCGTATGCTATATTGTTAAAAGTATAAAAATTGTTTGGATTTATTGCTAGTGCCTTATCAAAGTACTCTGCAGCCTCTGAATAATTACCTATAGCAAGTAACATTCCTCCCTTCCAACTAAGAGCATCAACATCGTTTGGATTTATTGATAGGGCTTTATCAAAGTACTTAAGGGCTCCCGAATAGTTACCTTGGTCAGAGAGTACATAGCCTTTGTCACTTAGAGCAATAACATAGTTAGGATTTATTGATAGGGCCTCGTCATAGTACTTTAGGGCTTCCGAATAGTTACCGAGGGTAGATAGTGCATCAGCTTTGTTACTTAGAGCATAGGTATAATTAGGATCAACTGCTAAGGCTTTGTCATAGTAATTTAGGGCTTCTGAATAATGCCCTTGGGTAGATAGTATAAAGCCTTTGGCATCTAGAGCATAGGTATAATTAGGATTAACTGCTAAGGCTTTGTCATAGTACTTTAGGGCTTCCGAATAGTTACCTTGGTCAGAGAATATCTTACCTTTGTTAGTTAGTGTTTCAGCATCGTGGGGATTTATTGATAGGGCCTCGTCATAGTACTTTAGGGCTTCTGTGAAGTTACCTTGATTATATAATGTATAGCCTTTTGCATAAAGAGCAATAACACTATTTGGTTCAAGATCTAGTGCTTTTTCAACTAATTCAAGTGCTTCTGAATAGTTATACAACCTTGATAATGCTTCTCCTTTCTTAGAAAGTGCCTCTATATTATTTTCATCAATTGCCAATGCTTTTTCATACCATTTTATTGCGGTATGAAAATCTCTAATTGTTTGGAAATTATAATCACCTTGTTTGATAAAGTAGTGTATAGTCTTGTTGGATAATATCGCATCTTGAATAGCAAATGAATATTTTAGTTCATAATCATAATTATCAAATAAATATTTAAAAAATAAAATTAGTAAGAGAAATATAAAGAAAATTGAAAAATGATATTTTTTGGATAGCATCCCTATAAAAATTAAATTGGTAGATATTTATTTTTTTGTTGTGTAATAAACAAAGTATGCTATGTAATTATGTTAATAGAGAATATTTGTCAAGTACTATGGTATT
>DASQLB010000022.1:0-2702 GCA_035630235.1 Nitrososphaeraceae archaeon
ACTTCATTATTATTGATAATACTAACAATAGCAGCAGTACCGTTTGTTAATATGAAAGTTTTTACAAATGCAATGGCTGTTGTAATTGATCCAGCTATAAATGCCACCTCACAAAACTATGGAGGATATCCTGATACTTTAAAAAATGATAGTAATAATATCAAGTATAAACTACAATCAAATAATAATGATAATAGCAATTATGATGATAAAAAAATGTCATCCTATAATAGCAATTATGATGATAAAAATAGCAAATATCCAACCAGAGATAAAATATATGTATGTCAATCAGGCCCATTTGAAGGATTCTTTGTAAGTTCTGTTGAATTTTGTGATCTGAGGAGTTCTCATAGATAGTTATTAAAAGGAATTGGATTTCGTTCACCGTAGACTTCCTATATCTTTGGCTCAACGGAGTCTATGGCTTCTAACTAAATTAAATTGTCTGTAATTATTATTTATTATATAAGCAAAGTAATTGAACCTAGACAATAAACTAATGAATCGAATCCCTACTCCTAGTACGTAAAGTATGGAGTGATTATAATAAACGACAAACCGATAGAACTATACTAGATATAATAATTACAAATTTAGTTATTTGAGAAATTCTAAAATACTAGACCGTATTGATTTTTAATATATGTTCCATAATTTTGTTTATCTTCACTCTGAATAGTTTCATTAAAAAGATATTTTGTCTTTTAAGAATAGAAATTATATTACATAATTTTTTAATTTCGTCACTTTTAATAATTTCCAGTCATTGAACCAAAACCAGCGTAATGATTGTTTTCTGATCCTATTGGATAAATATTAGAACTCATCATCCCAATCAACCTCCTAAAGGATGAGTCTCACTTCCTACTTCCACCTCCAGAAATTAGAAAGTCAAGGAAAAAATTTTAGTATTATAATTAGAATATATTGTTAGAGAAATTTTAAGAAATTATATTAAATGTTGTAAAGTTTATATATCCTTATAACAAAGGATATCTTGCAAACAGTATTTGAAGAGTATAGGATCGTTATTACACGGTTGACTGTTTGAATATTGAATGACAAAACACAAGCATATAGCATATAGTTCAGGCCTAATTTAACTTGTTATTACACAATAGGTTAGTTGAACTTTGTAATCATTGCATCTGGTAGATAATATAAAATCGACCATTTGCGTGTATATCTTGTGTTAACCTAATTATATAATTTTAAATTGTTTATAATATCATACTACAGCTTATTCATATTAAACAATAAAATATTATTCCAACTTGTATTAATACGATCATTCCTTATTAAATAAAGATAATTAGGTGTAATTTTTACAACATAAAGTCATTTTCATAATATAAATAATAATATAATATAGATCAAAAATTACCTTGCAAAAATTTATGAAATAATATTTGTTATGATGGATACATAAAACTGGTTATTATCAATACTAAAAACTGTTTTAAATATTTCAAACTTGCAACGAAATTTCATAAATATTGATATAATCTTAAATAGATATTACAAAAGAAGTGGCATTATTAACATAAAAAAAAGTCGATAATACTTCATAAAAAGGTTATTGATGTCGGAAGCCTTCATACCCAAAGTTTGTTTATACTGTATATATTGTCTAGTTACTCAGGGAAATCATTTCAAATAATGCTAAATACTTGTATATTATCAAAAATAATTATTACTTCACCTAAATATTTTCTATATCATATTTACTAAGACAGACTCAACTAAAATTTTTATATATATATCCAGGATAGAAGATTAAATGTATATAGTAAAGATCTTGAATTTAAGTATAATAGGTAGTATTCTACTGACTTTTGGAATTTTGTCCAATCCCACAATTTCCTTTTCTCAACAAGAACCAAGTTCAGTAATAATTACACTTGGAGCTGCCGATGAAGGCAACTTTGAACCATTTACTCCACGTGCACTAAATGTTATGCCAGGAAGTATGGTATCATGGACAAATGAGGATGCTACACCACACACGGTAACAGCTGAAGGAACTGGTGCACCACTTTTTGACTCAGGTCCAATATCCCCAGGTGACACATTTGATAATATATTTGATATGCCAGGAGAATTTGGTTACCATTGTTCAATCCACCCATGGATGACAGGTAGGGTTATGGTTGGGTAAATATAAACAATCTCTATTTTTAACAATCATTGTCAATCAAACTCTGTACAGTTAGTAAGATTCAAGCAAATAAAATAATAGTGTTGCAGAAGGCTTGATTGTAACGTTACAACCAAATGTTCTAGAAGATCCTTCTTTTTTGTTGTAAAGTTATTGTAATATAAATTACGATATATTCGTTTATCTTTCTTTTCATCTTAAGCCATTTTTCAATAATGATAATATTTGGAGATATGATATTAAATATGATAATGCTATTCAATGTATAAGCTAAAACAAATTAATTATGTATTATCTATTGGATGTAAATCATATATTAGTGAGGAGCCAATTTTTTCTTTATATTATGATATGATTCTATATTTTTTTCCATATAATTGGAAATAAAATATAAAATTCCATACTTATCGCCCATTCTAGTTATCAAATTATTTTTCTCTAAAATATGTATATGATGTTGAATTGTTTTATAATCTAATTCTAGTTCTTCTGAAATTTTATTGATATTTAAAGGATTTTTTAGTAATAGATCAAGGATTTT
>DASQLB010000023.1:0-3749 GCA_035630235.1 Nitrososphaeraceae archaeon
AAATATGAAGAAATATCTTGGAAGTCTAGAGCATCCAATGGCAAAGGAATTGGTTAATCTTGCTAAAAGAGGTGAATCAGTAGCAATAGAAATCTCTCCATTGTATTTTTCTACTTGGGATGATGGTAAAGTAAAATTTCAATAAATACGATCCAAACTATAAAAATTGTATGTATCCCTTCTCTTCTCTTTAGAATTTATTATTATCTTCAAAAATTTATTGTTACTAACAAA
Organism: Nitrososphaeraceae archaeon; assembly: GCA_035630235.1. Taxonomy (GTDB): domain Archaea; phylum Thermoproteota; class Nitrososphaeria; order Nitrososphaerales; family Nitrososphaeraceae; genus TH1177. Next base: position 235 of record DASQLB010000023.1, read on the forward strand.
AAAAATGCAATTATATTAACATCTAGGATCTAGTGGACTACAACCTTCTTTTTTATTACTATTAGGAGGTGATGAATCAGTAGTGCTTTCCATATCTGTATTCTTTCCTCCCTCGTCTTTTATTGCAAAAATATTATCTATAGGGTTAGTCATTACAAATAATCCTACTACAATAACCGAGAAAGCCAGTGTGAATAATCCATTTTTAATTTTGTGGTTCATTACTCAAATAATAATAAATCATAACGATATAAACATATTCAAATTCAATTATTAATTATTTCTTTTATTTAAAAAATCAGATATTGATTATTGTTTTACCTTCCTATATTTCAAATTATCATTTTTTGAACCAAACTTACATAATATACAAATTATAATAACAATAACTTATTATATTATGTTACCAGAACCTGTTAAAATGGGAAATTGAATCCCTCCGGTTGCACGCTTACGAATAAGTTTATTAGTATTTTAACAACTTCCAAGTAAAAATATAAAAGGATATTAAGTAACTGATCAGTAAAAAAATTAATACAATTCCTATTTATGATACATTCTACAGCATCATAACAGTATCATAACCAAAATATGTTTTGAAATCTTTAACATCCATATCTATTTCCTTTTCCATTTATACTATCTAAATTTTTGTTATTATCTGATAAACTCTATACCGTTTACACTACTGAAATCTCCAATGATAACACTAGATCCAGGAGTAATAAGTTTCATAAATTGTTGGAAACCTTGTTCACAATCTTTATCATTCTTCATTTTTTCCATGACTTCATCTTTATGTTTTTTGTCATTGTAATGAAATATCTCTATCCATACTTCATCCTCGTCTAGATTAGCTGATACAGTTTTGGCTATATTAGTAAATTCCATATCATTTTTAGTACTGTTAAGTTGAAATATACCCCAACGTGAAACACCATATTTTCTAAATACATCAGTAAATGGTTTACTCAATTTTACCATTTTATCATGTTCCTTTTTTGGAAAACGATAGATTACTGTTTGGATTTCATCTCCAAAATTTTTCTTTTCATCTTCTTTCTTTTCTATTAAATCTGATTGACTCATTACGAAAGATACTATACTATGTATAGTATAAAAGTCAGTAAGGGAGTAAAAGTATAGTTAATAGTTGCACTCCATCACAGAAAGTCCAAAAGAACAATCAGATCACAGTTATGATAAAGAGATCGTAATTCAACCCCAAGTAAAATTCGTTAACTGTCCAATTAGGACTAGTCTTGGAATACTAGGCAAGAAATGGACAGTTCTCATTATTAGAGATATTGGCGTTCGCAAGATTAACCGCTTTAACAGAATTCTAGAATCCATTCCTGGGCTCACACCTAGAGTTCTTTCAATGCGATTGAAGGAGCTAGAGAAGGAAGGTTTGATTGAATGTATAGAGAAAGAGAAATCACCACAACGACCGATGATAATTTTGTGGAGGCTCACTGAGAAAGGCAAAGATACTCTGCCTATATTGATGCAAATGGTTGCATTCTCATCCAAATGGTATGCTGATGTTATCTTTGAAGATAAGAAGCCTAGAAAGTTTAGCGAGATCTTTCCTCAACCTGAAGCAAGAGAGATAATTATGAATTATATCTAAAAACTTTTTTGTAGCAAAAACTTCAGACCATATATTTAGAGTTATCCTTCTTTTTCTTGTTTAATGATAAATTTGCAGATGGCTTCCTTGAAAGATAAATATATCTCTGTCTTAAATGAGTAATTTCTTACACCAGTATTTGAATTATTAGACAGATGAAATAGATAATTGATTTAATTTGAAGGTGGGAATTAATGAAGAAGAATAATCAAATACATGTTAGAGCAGAATTTACTATAGAAAAAGGAAAAATCGAAGAGTTCAAGAAACTGATACAGGATATGAGCAGAATGGTAGAAAATAACGAGCCAGACACCATAAATTATCAGTTTTATCTTAATAGATGCGAAACAAAGTGTATGGTCCATGAAACATACACAAATTCTGAGAGTGTACTTGCTCACATTACTGGCGTTGCATCGAAAACAATACTTCCAAAGATTTTCAATATCGCAAAGATAAATAGATTGGATGTTTACGGAAATCCAAGTGAGCAATTGCAAAAGGTACTAAGAAGTTTTGATTCACAAACTTTCAATTTATTCACTGGATATAGTCGTTAAGATTGGATCATCTCTTCAGGACTGCATGGAGTAAACTTCTTTTACAGGAACAAATCATCTTCCCTGTTTATTTTATATATTGTTTAGTAGAAATTGTTTAGCAAATATCAAATAAGTTACCAAAAGAATAAAAACAAGTTTACAGATCCCAACCATGTCATGCTCGAAACCCTCCGAGCCCGTTAACCAATTTGGTTCATAGACTGTTGATAAGAATATCAAAGGAAGGAGTTATTAGAAAATCTAACAAAGTTAAAAGATACAGTAGAAAAGGTTCAAATATATTAACTCGTTTGGAGATTCTCTTACATTTTTATTCTCTGATCGGTATAACTTCAGAGAATTATATAGAAAGACATGAAATATGGATAAATAACTATAAAATATAATCTTATCGATTAAGTATATCTAACAATTTCAATAGTATAACAATAATAATAAATTATTGAATTATATATCGCGTATCCAATATTTATCATATGGGTAAATTCGATGATGATGAATGTTGTGATATGAGAGGATTATTGGGATTTCTGATACTATTCTTACTTTCAAAAAAATCAATGCATGGTCAAGAAATAGCCAATGAAATAGCAAAAAGAAAAGGTGAAAAACCAAGTCCAGGAACAATTTATCCAGCTCTTGGAGGTCTCAAACATTCTGGTTTTCTAGATGAACAAAAAGAAGGTAAAACTATAATATATAATCTTACACCAAAAGGAAAAAAAGCCCTTCAAATAGCAAAAGGAAAATTTTCAAGAACATTTTTGGGAGTATTAGAAAGTTAAAATTATGTCACTAATAGTCTGTTACATGTAAAAGGCTATTTTATAAAATATTACAAATTAGATTTACTATTATTTATATTTCGACTTTATTATATCTCCTAAATCAAACTAAATAGATAGACGATCACACAAAATTTATTAAATTAAAACCAAAGATATAGATCATCACACTAGAGGACAATTAATACATTATTCTATATACATTTTATTTAGAAATTATGCTTTATACTACAGACAAGTATATAAACTAGGATTAATAGATTTTGAACATTTTTAAAAAAATGAATTTGTTATTTTTAATTATCTTTTTCCATTCAATTAATAATTAACTTTTTTATAAGTCATTCTCTTCTTTAAGATGAATAAATTAAGCATTAATCCTATCGATAATATTCCAGCAGTCAAAAATATCATATTAAATGACTCCTTTGATGGAAATAAACCATCAATACCTTCTATAATAGATTGATTCATTTGAATATAGATTCCAGATAATGCTGGGCCTATTGCCATACCTAAGAAAAATAATAA
>DASQLB010000024.1:0-2420 GCA_035630235.1 Nitrososphaeraceae archaeon
AATTGGGAATAATAATAAGAAAAAATGATGAATTTACTACATTATTACAAAATAAACTTAAGGAACGATATGAGCAAAGAAGAAGATTAGACAACAAAGTACATGTCTCAGATATTATTCCTACTTCTTGTTTAAGAAAACAGTATTACGCACGTAAATTACCTGAATTAGATGTTATATCAAACGAAACTGTCCAGCATTTTGTACGAGGTGAAGCAAGTGAATTAGTTATTACTAGTCTTGCAGATTTAGGAGTATCGCAATCAGAATTAGAAATGGATGGGTTAACTGGACGTCCTGACATAATGAATAGTGATATTATTGTTGAACTAAAAGACACAATGAACGCACAAAGATTGAATATTACTGATGATAAATTTAAATCATATCTCAGGCAATTACTATACTATCTTGTAATAACAGGAATAGAAAAGGGTATTATTTCTATAAAATACAATATTAAAGAATTAAAATGGATCAAAAGTGATATTCATGGAGATTATTTTTTTAGACCTTTTAATTCAAAACCTCCTGAAATAGAAAGTTGGGAAATATTTCTACCTGCTAATGATATTACTAGGGAAATTTTAAAAAATGAGATGATTAGAAGAAAGAATCTTTTTCTAAAAGCCCTAGAAACTGAAGATGTTACCATATTACCAAGACTTCCAGAAAAAATGAGAAATAGAAAATGCCCTTGGTGTAAATTTTATGATATTTGTATGGATAGTAAGAATGATGAAACTGAACAAGCTAAAGAAATGGCAAATGAAATAGATATTTTTGATATACCCGGTGTTATCGGATTTAAAGATTAAGATCTTTTGGAAGAAGTAAAAAATTCGAGTTTTTTTAGTAAAATTTTATAATACTACATTCAAAAAAAGATATACTATTAGATTAATAAAACTAGGAAGAAGAATAAGCAATTAGTTAGATAAGATTGTAGATAATCCTGTTTTTATCACGTCTTGTAACCGAGGAAAGATAAGAAGATTTGTCACATCATAAGTATCAATATTATTGGACACAGACTTATATATTTTTATTGTATTATGATAAATTTAAGAGAATGACAATAATTCACAATTAGAAATCAAATCCAATAGTTTGAAATATTATCTATGTGAAATATAAGGCTGGAGAGATTTTTTTATATATAATTTTAGGAATTATAATTTGACCTAGATATAGTATATTATGAATAAATATAAATAATATTAACTTTTTTTAAAATAAAGATAGAATTAAGAAATAAAAAAGAAAAACACACCTAATATTTTTAGACAAGTTAGCTAATATTTTTTTCTTCTGGTACTTATAAATAGTATTTTTTTCCTATATAAAATTATAGGACAAGGTTAATTATAGGGATAACATATAAAATATTATGAGTCAGTTTTTATTTTCATCATTAAAACAGATTAATTGTACACTTAGTGGACATGATGTATCTGTTGAGGATGAAAAATCTTTATTCAAATGTCAAGAAGGATACCTTAATACAAAATGTATAAGATGTGATTATCCTTTAATATTACGTATAGATCCTACTGATACAGAAGAATATACATATATGATATTAGAGAAAAATTAGTCAGCGTTTATTTCTTTAAAGTTGATAGTGGCTCGGATTTATTTCTTTAAACTATTATATTAATTAAAAGTATTATACCTATGCTTGTATGAATTAAATTTTATTAACTTGAAACTTCTTTTTGACAATATATTAAGAATTGAAATCTTTAAATCTACCAAATTTCCAATGGTACTAATTGATTATAGGATAAATTGATAAGATGGCTGTTAAAATCAAGAACAGAAGATAAAACCAAAAATAGAATGCCTTGTTTTCCAGATGAGAATATTTTCTTGATAGGTAATTGACGTTTAATATTGATTTATTTATCTTTCCAATACCTAATTATTCTACTAAATATTAGTACAAGCCTTGACAATTATAATTATTAATATTTATAAAAACCTCGTGATATTGTTATCTTACTAAAATATGATATCAAAAAGTTAACAAAACAATGAAATTATTGAATAATCGTTAATTTAAATACTTAACTCTAATACATCAACAAATGAAAATTTCTCTTTTACCTTTCGTATTGTGCCTGATAATTATGGTCCCCACAGATACCTATTGCTTTTTCTCAAGAAAAAATAACTGAATTTGAGAATAAATATTATGATGTTAAAATTCGATATCCTCAAAGTTGGAATATTAGAGAGGGTGATATAGAATCAGGTGATTTTAATACACAAATTGTAATATTTCTTCAGTTTTAAACAACACAAATACCATTTTACTATAAATTATTTTTACAAACATTGTAAAATAATTCACACTAATTGAGAAAAAATATTAAAGTTAGAGCTATAACAACAATCGCTTCTTAACTAAAGTTAAT
>DASQLB010000025.1:0-6040 GCA_035630235.1 Nitrososphaeraceae archaeon
ATAATGATGATGAGATAATAGATCATTTTGAATTAACTAAGACATCTTAATTTTCTTTTTTAATTATCGATAAAAAATAATTATATTAAAAGTTACATTAAAAGTCAAGTCTTATTTATTTGTCCGTCTTTAAGTCTTAATGCTAAATCTACAATCCCCTCTGTCAAGAAGATTAGTGTTATAGATCCCGGATATACATCTTGAAGAAGGAGAAAAGAGAAGGAGTAACAAAACATTCAATAAAATCCGACTTTAATTGTAAGGAATAAATTAAAAATATACTGAATTTATTGTGTTATTGATATCTTTCCTCTCATTGTGTCTGGATGGTATTCACAGTAATATTCAAAGGATTGATAATCCTCATCCTGAACATCTTCTGGGTTAAATTTGATCATGTTAGATGAACCACCTTTTATTTCATCACTTGCTACTAATTCCTCTTTATCTCCATCAGATGTAATACCTTCTATTATTATTTCATGTTCTTCAGAATCATTTTGTAAACTTTTTACAGTAATTTGATTGTCTACCCCTGAAGTTAAATTCAAAGTTGGATTAACAAATTTATTGTCATCATCTTCTGTCCATTTGTAGGTTTCACCAAACAACTTAGCAGTCAGAACAATAGGATTTGTTTGTGTTTGATTTTGAGATTCTTCTTGAGAGTAAACTTGGAACAAATTTATCTGTGTATTTCCAAAGAGAATAAAGAATATTCCAAAAAAGGTCAAATAAACAAATAGTTTACTGTTAGGTTTATTATTATGTAACATTACTTTAAATAAATAAATATAGTTAATAAGAGTTTATTCTAATAATAATAATAATCTAAAACAATAATATTTCTCGCTTTTTAAAATGTACTATAATAATAGATAGAAATTGGCATTTCATTTTCGATAGTGACATTGGTTTCTCAAATAAATAGAAAAAAGAATACATTTAAAAAAAGATTTTGAAAATCGCATTTAGTGGGCTTTAGTATCTCCTTAGTTGCTACGTATTTATCATATAGTTCATGCCACTTTTACAGATAATTCTTCCCAAATTAAAGTATTGTATAAAGTACGGCGCTTTAGCATCTCCTGAGTGTTGAATCAATTATTTTTATAAGGCAAATTTATTATTAATACAGATAAAATAGTTTAGAAATAACGAATATCTAATTTAGTAGATATTTAAGAAATTTTTATTTTATCGAACACTTTTATCCAATTTTTTAGAACCCATATCGGAAGCTCCGGGAGTGGGACTCGTGTCCATCCCTTATATTCACGGGTAGAAATTTTATCTAAATTTACAAACATAATCATTCTCTCGTTCAGATCTTAGTATTAGTTACAATTAAAGGATTCTTATTGTTTTATGTCTAATGCAAGTGACTATACGATTGGATCAAGTTAATAGGGAATCTACAGAAGCTTGAAAAAATTAACTAGTTTTGGATATCATATACTGGTCAATTATTGTCAAAGGTTTTTTACTTTTATCATTTTTACAAGACGACATATCAAATATGGTAAAATCTCCTTCTTCCATATCGCTTTCTGTTAATTTTTCTTCCTTGCATTTGTATCCAATATCATAGAATTTTACATCTAGATCCTTTCCATTTATCTCAATACTAAGGAATCCAAATCCATTAAACTGTTTTGCTACATAATCAGGATGGTTTAAAATTATATGACTACTTTTGCCACCTGAACCTATAACCGAAAAAATTGATCCATTGGGATTAAAAAAGTTATTTGTATTATTTGTTGATTTATCTAATATTGGTTTGCTAATATTAAGAGGATTAAATTTTATAGGTAATGTTCGATCATACATATGATTATGGCCTTGTAATACTATAACTACACCGTATTTATCAAATATAGGCTGATAGTTTTCCCTCATTATGTACTCTTGCATATGACTTGAAAGTGAAGAATATATTGGCTGATGAAACATAACAATAATCCAATCAATAGAAGAGTTAGTACTAGCCTTCTCAAGATCATTTACAACAAATTTATATTGTTCTGTATCAAATGGGATATTTTCAACAATCATTTTATTATTTAATAAATATCCTAGAGGTATTTCAGCAGTTATATTATATTTTGTTAATAGATCGTCAAGAGTCGTAGCATAACTTTTTCCATTCACTATATTACTTTTATCTCTATAGTTAGTATTCTCTTCCTCTTCCTCTTCATCTTCAGGTTTAAAAATATTAAACGAAAACTCTAATTGAGTATCTAAAGCTAAAAAGTGTATATTTCCAAAATTGAATGAATAATATGAATTAGGTAAATTATAATGTTTTAGCAATGAATTTGTTAATTCTTGAGACCCTCCTTTTTCCTTTTCTTCGTCACCTTCATGATTACCTATCGCTATTTTGGTTTTTGTATCTAATGCTTTAGTCATATCATACCAGCAATCCAAACTTGGTTCATATGATAGATCTCCTATTACAAGAAAAATATCTGGTTTTTGTAATTCAACTTGTTTAATATTACTTTGTGCAACAGGTCCACAACCAAAATCACCTGCAGCGACAATTTTTATTTTTTGTTCATTTATAGTTGGATTTTGATAACCAGTTTTATTATTATCATCACTTGTATTACTGAAATTTTTCTTTATGCTATCAGTAAGATTAGGTTCTTTTGTGGACGCAAGAGAATTGTGATTTGTAGAAAAAATATCAGAAAAAGCTAAAGTTTGTAAATTAAGAAAAAGAAAGAATACAATACTAAAAATAAAAGAGAATTTCAACAACTCATACCGTTTCAAGTCATACCGTTTAAATTCGAAAACCATTTTGTTATTTTTTACCAGATAATTCAGATAGTTAAAAAACGTTATTTAGTTTCTCTATTGGTAAAATGTCCTATCATCGTTATAAATACAGATGAAGCGATTTAAGAAGCAAAGATTGTAGGAAGAATGAAATTTGTTCATATTAAAGAAATTCAGCCAGAGCTGAAACTAGACAGAGATTCTGTTGAACTAATGTGGATTGTAAATGGGTGTTAGATTTATTTTTAGATATTTATCACTACTGGAGTTGATCGCCGGGAGTGGGACTCGAACCTCGAAACGTTAGTTTGGGGTTTATCGATTTTAATATTTTGATTTCATTTTTTGATTTATCTAAATATAAGCTTTTTCTAAAAATTTATCTATTTTAAGATCCAAGAGTTTATCCTTGTAGTTTAAAATATTATCTGTAACAGTTGCACTAATAACTATTGTTTTTATTTTATATAAATTTTTTAAATATTAATTAAAATTTATAGAATGATATCATAACTATTATTCGTTTCCTGAAATTATAATAAATTAATATAGATATTAAGTTTTATAATTAGTATTGAAAAGAGATTCAAAAAAAATTGACCAATGTCTTATTTGTGGTTGTACTGAACATAAATTTATAGGATGCATAAAACACTGGAAAAACCATAAAAAAAATATTGGAGAAAGGTGTCAAACAAAATAGTTTTAGATTATAGATGTAAACAAATTTTTCGAAATTGTTTATTATATATAATATATTTTAATTAAATAAGAGTGAAGTAATTGATTATCTAAAATTATTTAATTTTCTTTTTTTTCTATATTATTTCTATTTGTTTAGCATAAAGATAATTATAGATAGTATTAGCATTATCAAAATTTTTCTTTGTTAGATTCTTTAAGAGTGTGTTAAAATATAGTCTAAATAATAACTTTATAATCAAATCTATCCTTCTTTCTAATTCTATTTGAGGATCTGTTGATGTTATTCGTATTTTGCAAATTCATTTTCTTATTCTTCACTTTGTCTTGATTTACAATAGGATCTTTACAGAGGTTGTTTATAGTGAATTAGAATCCACATCCGAAGCGCTGGGAGCGGGACTCGAACCTTGTAACTATATTCGCGGGTTTATACAATTTTTCAAATATTAAAGAAAAGTGTACCATATTTGACTTTTCTTATGTACCACAATTAGAAAGACGGAATGAACCATGACAAAAAGTAAAATTCAGTTACATTTTTTTATTTTTCAATAGGATTGCCTATGGTATTACCCCATTCTAACCACGAGCCATCATAGCTCTTTACGTTGGGATAACCAAGAAGATATTTCAAAACAAACCAAGTATAAGCTGCTCTCTCACCAATCCCGCAATATGTTATTACTTCTTTATCGGGTGTAACATTTAGTGATTCATAAAGTTTCTTCAACTCTACTGCAGACTTGAGGGTGCCATCTTCATAGACCATCTTATTCCAAGGTACATTTACTGCACCTGGAATGTGTCCTCCCATTTGACCATATTCGGTCGAATATTCTGTTGGAGCAAGTGTTTTTCCATTATATTCATCAGTAGTTCTAACATCAACCAGTATCTTATCTTGAGAGCCTATTTCCTCTTTTACATAATTCATAAAAGCTCTTATACTTTTATCTGGATCGGAGGCTTTGAAGTTGCCTCTTGTATAAGAAGGAATATCTGAGCTAAGTGGTCGATCTTCCTCAAACCATTTCTTTCTTGAACCATTCATTAACCTAACATCTTTAAATCCATAATATTTGAAAATCCAGAAAGCAAATGTTGCAAACCAATTCTTAAAGTCTCCATAAACTATTAGTATAGTATCATTGTTTACGCCAATCCGTTGTAATGAATTCTCCAGAACCTCTTTTGAAATTACATCTCTCTTAGTTGAATCTATTATATCTCTCTTCCAATCAAAGAGGACAGCTCCTGGAATATGACCAAGCATATAGCTTGTAGCAGGAATATAGTCAACCTCAACAATTCGTACTTTTGGATCGTTTAAATGATCATATATCCATTGCGTACTGACTAAAACATTAGGATAAGCATACTCCATTATAATACACTAATTTCCGTATAGATTCTACTATGTTCAACTCTTTAATTGTTTCTCGAATAGAATATAAAATTTCTTTCTTTATTATAATGAAATCAAAACATTAACTAATACATTGCCATAGTTTTTATTATTATCTTTTAAGATCATGTTTTGTAAATTAATAATTCTTTCAGATAATTAATAGGTTGACTTTTTATGTAAGTATTGATTTCTTATTAATTATAGAAACTTGAAGTTTCATGTCTTGAATTCTGATAATTCTTTTTTTAAGGAAAAGGAATTGAGTTTTGTCGATTTGTCATCTACAAACTCGAATGAAAATCATTCTTTTGTAAAAGACAAATTAAATTGTCAAGATAAATATATGTCAGAACAGGATAAAAAACTTTTAGATGACAATAATTCTTTTCCACAAATAACAGATATTCAAACATACATCGAAGAAACTGAGACAAGAATTTTAGAGGCATTCAAAAAAGGTTCTAGACTTTATCCCAAAATAGAAAGATCTGAACAGTTTTTGCAGCAGCATGTAGGTTCTAAATTGAAACTTGTTGTACTTTATGTTGATTTGGTTGATTCTACATTGATGACTAGAGATTTTTCAGTCGATAAATTAGCTACAATAATACAGATGTTTACACAGGAAATGTCTGTTGCAGCTTCAAATTTTAATGGACAGATATTAAAATATGTGGGAGATGCCGTAATAGCTTATTTTCCTATTGAAGTAAACGATTCCGTTTCCTGTAGTTCCGCAATAAATTGTGCATTTCATATGATTACTATTTTAGAACAGGCAATAAATCCTGTCTTAAGACGAAATAATTATGACCACTTGCAAGTAAAGATAGGGATAGATGCTAGTGAACACTCAATCATTCAATATGTATTAGGTGAAAAATCCTATACCGATATTTTAGGATACGGTATAAGTATGGCAGCAAAAATGACTAAACTAGCAAAGCCTAATCAAATTATTACAAGTCATGGAATATATATCTGCATGCATCCATCGCTAAGAAAAAGATTTTCTGAATTGGAGATAGCGCCGAGAATATGGAAATATATAGATGAAAAACTTCAGCCAGGAGTTTGGAAATCTTTCGATAAAATGGAATAATAAAAAGATATTTGATTACTAATTTAAATTAA
>DASQLB010000026.1:0-15303 GCA_035630235.1 Nitrososphaeraceae archaeon
TTATCAAGTATTTTACGATATGATTACGATATTGGAACAAATATTCCAATTAGTATTTTGGATTATAAACAATTTTGCGGTAGAGCAGGAAGGCCAAAATATGATACTTTTGGAGAAGCAATAATTATACCAGAATCAGGTATGAATTCTGAAGAATTATATGATCATTACATCCTTGGAACTCCAGAACCAGTTAATTCAAAACTTTTTAATGAAAAGGCATTACGTTTCCATATTCTAAGTACTATTTCTACTATTCCTGGTATGAAAAAATCAGAATTATATGATTTATTTTTAAATACTTTGTTTGCTCAGAATTATAGAAAATCCACTATTGTTTTCAAAATAGATGTTGCACTAGAATCACTTGAAAAATGGGATCTTGTTAAATCAAAAAATGAAAGGTATATTGCAACTGAATTTGGAAAAAAAACTTCTATTTTATATATAGATCCTCTGACAGCTATCGAATTTAAAAATGAATTAGATACATTAAACGAAATAAATACAAATGAATCGTTAAAGGCCATAAATCAACATACACAAAATGAGTATAATAATCTCATTATAAAATTTCTACATATTATATCTGAGTGTTCAGACTTTTATCCAAAGCTTTCCTTAAGGAAAAAGGATATGGAGTATTTTTATAACTTTATCAATAAACATATGGATGAGAATTTATTATTTGACCTAACCGAATACAATTGCTCAAGGAGTCTCTTAGCTTTGTATGAATGGATTAATGAGGGTAGTGAAAGAAACCTAAGTGATAGACTGGGAATTGAACCTGGTGATATGCATAGAATTGCAGAATCAGCTGATTGGTTATTATATACATTATATGAATTTACAAAATTGTTTAATAGAAATGAGATTCTTGGAATTTTAGGCGATCTTCGAATTAGAACAAAGTATGGAGTTAAACAAGAACTGCTTCCACTAATAAAGTTAGAAGGTGTAGGAAGAATACGAGCTAGAGCGTTGTATAATGCTGGATTTGTCGATATTAAAATATTGAAATCAACAGCTGAATCAACTATATCTAGTATATCTAAAATTGGGCCATCAATCGCAAAAAAGATCAAAAAACAATTAACATGAACGCCAATTTACTATTCATTCATCTATAAAAAGAAGTATTTTCTATATAATTCATCAAAAAATATACATATAATAATGAAAACAAACTAGTGGCTATACTATATGATATTTTCTGACATCAATTCACTTATTATGGTACTTGTTTATGGAATATTTGCTTCTGCTATTTCCTTTTTGACTGTTTATTTTACCATGCCAAAAGCAATTGCATTTCTAGTTGAAAAGGGTATGATAGTACAAGATTATCATAAATCGGAAAGACCAAAGATTCCTAGGCCGGCAGGTCCAATTCTAATAATAGGAATTACACTATCGTTAATAGTAATTTATTTCTTAACATTCAACGAAAAAATTCTCGCAATATTGTTAACTACTATTATTGCTTTCCTCATAGGGTATATAGACGACAAAAAAGTAATGCCCGGTTGGTTCAAACCTGTTGCATTATTGATTGCTGCATTGCCTATTCTATTATTAGGGGCATACGATACTAATCTAAATCTTATATTTGGCCATGCTTTTATTCCGCTTTTATACATACCACTTATTCTAATAGCTATACCTGTAATTGGAAATACTATTAATTCTATAGATGTATTGAATGGTGTAGCTAGTGGTTTTATACTAATTGCATGTATTCCATTAATGATTAGTGTCTATATATTTGGAAGCGTAGAAGTTTTTTTGGCATCCCTTGCTTTATTTTTCGGAACTCTTGCTTTTTATAAATTTCACAAATTTCCAAGTAAAATATTTCCAGGAGACTCGGGTACTTTGCTGTTAGGTGCAATGTATGGTGCAATAGCCATAACAGGCAAGTCAGAACTTATTGCAATTATTGCATTACTTCCTGCAATATTTAATTCCTTTCTATTCCTTTCCAGTGTAAAAAGAGTAGTTGAACATAGAGAAATTACAGCTAGGCCTACGTCTTTAACGGATGATTTTAAACTAGCCGCATCTACAGATAAAAAAGCTCCAATTACACTCTTAAGACTGCTTTTAGTTGATGGTCCACTTTCAGAAAATGAATTAGTTAATAAAATCTTTAAACTTGCAATATTTTCCTCGATTTTAGCATTAATTTCAATCGTTATTCAATATTATTTTGTCCTAGGGGGAAAAATTTAAAATGTCCAGTCTGTTTTTGCTTATTGGAGTTATTTGGTTTACTCTTTTAGTAATATCTGCCTTTTTAGTAATTTTTATTGCTCCAATAGAGGTTGTAATTTTTAATAATAGAACAGATTTGTACATAACTTCAATATTACAGGCAACGATAGCTATATTGATAGTATTAATGTTGATAGCCTTTTTGAATTATTTAAAGAAGCTTTACATCCAAAAAAAATTACATATAGAATAATATCTATTTTTTATTATTATTATTACATTATTAATTCAATAAATTAAAATTCAATCGTAATTAAAACTTATGATAAATGGATGTATCGAACTCAAATTTATCAAATACTGCTGATGATAAATATGTTATCAATTTATGGAAGGCTTTTTGTAGATCTAGAAAAGCTCTTTGTTTAGAATACAATACTACTGATGCAGTTATTAATAAATGGAATAACCGATTTTTTAATATTTCTTCAGTTGAACAGATTAGAAAATATATACAAGAAAATATTACAATCGAGGGACATGTTTTAGATGATCCATTCTAATTATTTATTCTGTTAACGCAGAAATATTTTTTTCTGCTACATACGCTGATTTTATTTTTGAAAATCCTCTTTCTTCTAAAAATAACCAATTTTTTCTACAAATAACACATGTTATTTTTTTCTCACCATGTAAAAATTCAAGCTCATAATGACTGCAACGTATTTGATATTCTAATTTCATAGATTCCATTTCTTTTATCGTGTCAATATGTCTGACAGAGTTTTCTGTCACTATGCAATCATCAATTCTATTTTATAGTAAGGTTAATATCAACTTTATCTATCATCTTTATCATGGTTTATTAAGGATAACCAACTAGATTGTTATTTCAATTGAAAAATTTTAATTAATTAATGTATTACTAATTAAAAGTTTCTCGTGGATCTATTCTAATTTAGTATTATTAGATAACTAATCATATTCTTTATTCTATTTATCATCTAAATTATCTATTAAAATCAAAATAATACAATCATTATTCGATACTGTATATTTTCAATTATGACAAACAATTTAGCTAATCATACCATAAATCGGAGATATCTATAAGGTTTATTCCTATAATTACAGGTATATATTAAAGTAAAATTTGTAAATCTATAACTTTTATCTATACTAATTTTAATGAAAATAATTATAGCAAAATTAAATAATTAAACTGTATAATACAATGTATGAAAATAACGATCCATAGTTTTCTATTTCTAACATTACTTGTAGCCTCAATCTCGCTATTTACCAATACAAATGCAGAATTAAAACCAAATGTCAAAATTTCACCTACTTGTGGTGATACTAGTGGATATGGCATGCAGTTAAATGTAAATGGATTTGAACCTAATAGTAATGTTGGTTGGAAATTAGTCCATCCAGAAACGCAATCAACTCCTTCATTTGGTTATTTCTCAACAAATACTACAGGTGGCTTTTCCGAATCTGAATATATTGAAGGAGAATTAGAGCAAGGCAAATATGAAATTCAGTTCTTTGATGATGCTAATAATGATGGTAAGGCAGATCAAGGTAAAAAAGAATTTATTGTATCCATGTCTACCCCATGTGAATAATAATAAAGCTAAGTATGACTAACATACTATAAATAATCAAAATTTTTTAATTATTTTTTAATAATGAATACTAGAATTAGTTATTGTATACTAGTTTCAAATTTTTGATATATTAGATTATAAGAGCAATAAATATCGATAATTAGTTAATTTGTATCATAATTACAAGAATGATGATTTTTAGCTTTATCTACGACTGTTTTTATATTTTTCATGATTTTTCATTGACTCTAAAATTATTTGTTTAGATTTCTCTTTATTTCCAAACCCTCTAATTTTAACAAATTTGTCTTTTTCCAGATCTTTATGATGTTCAATAAAATGTTTAAGTTTATTTAAAAAGTGTAGATTAGAATCATTTATGTCTCCTCCCATATTACTCCAATCTCCTATTTTAGAAATGGGTGTAGCGATTATCTTAGAATCAAGTCCGTCTTGATCTTCAGTAAAAATGATACCAATTGGAGTACAATTAATAACGCTCAATGGTTGCAGAGAATCGATCCCTATTACAAATGCGTCTAGATTATCAATATTCTTAAAATCATCATCCAAATTTTCTATTGTTTGTGGTATAAAACCATAATTAAAAGGGTATACCATTTCAACAGATAATATTCTATCTACATATAATAGTCCATTATCTAAATTTAATTCATATTTTATATTACTTCCTTTTGAAATCTCTATAACTACATTGATATCTTCAGGAGGTTGTATTCCAGTATATAGTTTTTCTACAAAATTCATGAATTTGAATTATATGTTCCTATAATAAAGAGATATTAGGTTGTGTATATTGTTTATATTGATTTACAAATTGGTTATATTTATTATCTCTATTTGTGGATTCTTTGTTGATAAAATTTTTAACTGTCGGAGATTGCTTTTTTTGTTGTCGGAGAAACATTATAGTAGTATCACAATCATGGATCTCGCCTAAAATATCTTGTATATCATCTAATTGTTTTACTGTTTTTTCAATATCTTTATCTTGATCTGATATTAGTTCTAAAGCATATCTTATTTTCTTACAATCTTTTCTTAATTCATGTAACTTTTTAATTTTATTTTTATCTTGAATTACACTATCCAATTCTTTTTTAATTTTATCATTAAATATCTCTGATATCCTATTGAATCGTTTTTGAACTTTTTTATCAGAGATTGATTCTGTACCTATTTGAGGAGAATCGTATAAATCTAAATTTTGTGCAATCTTTTTAGCAGTTTCAAGTTGTATTTTCTTGTTTTGCTCTATTTGGTCTATTAAATTATTATTTTTACTATTATTTGACCTATTATGACTATTTATTTTCTCCAAGAATATATCATAATCTCTCACCTGACTATTAGATTTAAAGAGATCTTTACTATGAGTTATATAATTTTTAATTGATTTATTTTTTCTGAATTTTTTTGGTAGAGAATAATATGCAGAATCTAATCTCCTAATCGATTTTCGAAGGTCATGAATATTTTTACCGTTAGGATTTTTAAGATATAAGTTTAAAATATTCTTAAAAGTTTCAAAATTATTATTTACCTGTAGAATCATTTGTTTAGATGAAAAAGAGTATGTCTTCATGGTAAACTTAATTAACAAGGGTAATATAAATTGCATTTTATAATAACATAATTGATTTGTATGTAGTTATAAGAAATTATAAATAGCTAAAAATAAATATATATATTATTTTTTTTAACTACTGTCTTTATGTAGTTTTTTAACGTTTACTATATCAATTAATTTACCCTTCGTAGTTGTATTGTCATTAACTTCTTTCCAAAATTTTATGGGTAGAGAAATATGTACCAATGAGCATGTTTTCATGCTTATTTGTTCTCCCGTAATTGTTTCTAAAACCTCTTCTAGAATAGGATTGTGTCCTATTAACAATACTCTATGATATTCATTAGCAATTCCTCCTATTGTATTTAAATAATCTTTAATGCTAGTTCCATATAGCAACTTAGACGACTCTATTTCTTTATTGTATCTGCAATGTTTTGCTACTAATTTAGAAGTATCTTTAGCTCTTTTTGCGGTAGAACTAATAATTAAATCAGGAGTTAAATTTTTATTTTTCAAATACTCTCCCATTACAGGTGCATCTTTTTTACCACGTTCATTCAGTGGCCTTTTGTGATCATCAAGTGTAGTATCTTCCCAACTTGATTTAGCATGACGAAGTAAGAGTAAAGTTTTCATTACTAATAAAATACATTATTAACTTAAATCTTTATACAATTTAAATAAT
Source organism: Nitrososphaeraceae archaeon (assembly GCA_035630235.1). Classification (GTDB taxonomy): domain Archaea; phylum Thermoproteota; class Nitrososphaeria; order Nitrososphaerales; family Nitrososphaeraceae; genus TH1177. The sequence continues at coordinate 6,110 of DASQLB010000026.1, forward strand.
TTATAGTATCATCTGTTAACATAATTAACAAGTAATCAAAATAGATTATTAAAAATTTTAATCTGCATATCGAAGTTAAATGATAAATTATACTAAATATACCCATCTTATTATTAATCTTCTATCTATGAATATTTACCAAGAATTTCCTTTTGAATTATTATATGTGGAATTTCTAATTCACAGAATTCAGGAGAGGCTTACGAAAGATCCTTTGAATTGATCTATCTTATATATTTTTGATTTTTTATTGGATATTTGCTAAAAGTATTGTAATAAAATGAAGAAGACTTCTTGTTTATAGTTTTGATAGGATGAAGATTGACTATCTTCTTGAGAATATCGCTTTTCCTTATCATATCCTTCATAGCTACTTCAAACTAGAACTTATCACAGTAACAGTCCGGATATACATTATTCGTATACTACTATATGAAATTCATAGATAATATATAATTATTTTATTCCAATAGACTGTATTAGAAATTGATACTATCTAATAAATTAATTACAAGATTTTTTGCACCTACTATCATAGCACTATTTTTTGTTTTTTGTTCTTCTGTTGGTGGTAGCATGTCAGCAGAAGGTCAAAATTCAACCGTAATATCAACTGATAACAAGAATGACAACAATACAAAAATAAATCTAAATATAAAAGAAAATAAAGGGACGGCTTTTAAACCAAGTGATAAGATCAATAATAATTTAACACAAATTACTAATAGTAATTCATCTACTTTAGAAAATAATTCTACTGACAAAAGAAATGTCATTTTTATACATCCTGATGGAACAACACAATCACATTATGATGCCATTCGTTTGTTGGAGGTAGGTCCTGATAATATTATAAATTGGGATATGTTACCCAATGTAGCAATTTATAAAGGACATTTGAAGGATTCTCTTACCAGTACTTCTCACGGGGGTGCTACTGTCCATGGTAGTGGAGTCAAGGTTTTGGCAGATTCCTATGGATGTGACGGAAACTGTACAGACGATTCAATAAAGAGAACAATTATGGAGGAAGCAAGAGATGAAAATTTCACAATAGGAATCATCAATTCTGGAACTATTACTGAACCAGGAACTGGAGTTTTTGTTTCGCATGTAACTGACCGATCAGATCACTGCGGTATTGTACAACAGATAGTAGAAGAATCAAATGCAACTCTAATTCTGGGTGCTGGAGAAAAGTATTATCTAACTGCTAATGATACAAGTTTTCATCCGAATCCTGAGAGTAATTTGAAATTCGATAACGGTGCATGCGAAAATAACATGATAGAAGCTGCAAAGAACTTGGGATATACTGTGGTTTATAATAAAACTCAGTTACAAAAACTAGATATCTCAAATGTAAGTAAGGTATTAGGAATTTTTGCTTATGAAGATACGTATAATGATGTATCTGAGAATGAATTATTTAAACGAGGAATAAATGCAGGACTAAATGCTATAGGAATTTGTAATGAGGTTTGTAGGCTTTATGAGCCATATGCTCCCACATTCGATGAAATGATTGATTTTGGAATTAAATTCTTAGATTTCCACTCAAAGAAAGGATTTCTTCTTGTAGCAGAAGAAGAAGGAACAGATAATTTTGGCAATGATAACATGAACGCTGAAGGAGTTATGGAAGCAGGAAAGAGAGCAGACAAAGCTATTGGAATTGCACTTGAATTTGCCCAACAAAATCCAAAGAATACACTTGTCGTCACTGCAGCTGATTCTGACGCAGGAGGTTTTGGTATTTATAGTGATCAACAAGTACACAATAAAGAATATCCTGTACTGGATGTAAATGGATGTATTGATGAGCCATTATCATATTCACTGGATCCTTTGGTGGAACAATCAGAACAAAATATACTGATAGACGGAATAACTGATTTTAACATCATAAAATCCCAAGTCAATGGAATAACAATATTCTGTGAAAAGCCGTTCTTAGCAAAACAGGATAAGTATGGAAATGAATTATTCTTTAACATACTTTGGTTTCCTAATGGAGCTCCAGATATAGGAGGGGGTACCATAACCAGAGCTTTTGGTTGCAATTCAAATGAAGAGTTTAAAGGAACAATTGATAATACAGACATTCCTAGAATAATGGCAAACTGTCTGCAATTAGAAGATAGGATTCCCTTCGAGAAATAAACCTTTACCTTATTCTGATGAATCCATGGAATTCAAGCCGTTGTCAGTTCCTATAATTGGATTCTTTTGTAATAGAACTTTATCTAATTTTCTTGAAACTTAGTTTAAGATGTTTAGCGACATCTTCAATCTTCAATTTTTCCTTTTATTTCACTAATATTCTAGATTCTTATGAAATAATTGGTGTTTGAATTAAATCAATAGTCAGATTATAGGGATTATTTCAATCTTTTCAAAATATAGTCAAGGATATGATTGGATTTATATCTCTGGTAAATTTGGTTAAAATATCACAGAATAAATAAACTATATTATAAAATATTAAATTTATTAACTTTAGAAATAGATAATGAAATTGCACTTTCAGAATATTTAATAAAAAATGCTTGGACTTTAGTTCTTTCTGAACCCAAAATACCTAATTCCTTAGCTCTCTTGTCTGTACCAATTGATTTAATACAAAAGAAATTCGAGATTTTATCTGATATTGTTACTGAATATAATGACAAGGATCATGGTTCTCAATCTCATATTTCTGCAAATAACACTATTCAATTAATTGTATAGTTTGAACTTACAGAAGGTAAAAGAGAGGAAGTAAAAAGAGATTCAATAATTTTATAAGAAGTTAAGTTAAAATTCATCAAATTAACAATACTTGTTAGACGCCTACAAAATTGATAAAAAAGTTAATATTTTCTAAAGTCCCGACTAAACAATTTCAGAGGATTAGAATCCAGAGTTCTAGGTGCCAGAGAGATTTGAAACTTGCTAATACATAAGTTCAGAATCTTTTAAACTTTACTTTATGTTTTAGAGGATAGACAAATAATAAATAAGGTATTCGAATTTTATTCTAAATAGTTATTTTTAGTTGATAAATAATTAAGAAAAACAATTACTTAGATAAAATAAAAAAAATAGATAAAATTCTTTTTGTCTAGTTACTTGCCAATACATATACCGCTTGGATTTGCAGTCATACAATTGTTTTGATCATATATATTGCCATTGGTGTTTACTGGTAACCCATTAGCATTGTTTACATCGATTGTGTTCAAAAGAACGTTGTTAAAGTTAACATTGTTTTGGTTACTTTGATTGTCTATATAAAGACCATTTCCAGATTCAGTAATAGAATTCAAAGTGATAACAGAGTTATCTGAGTTAACTAATGTTACTCCTGCCAATGTATTTTGGAAAAGTATGTTATCTTCAATAGTACTTTGTTGGGTAGAGTGTCCTGCAATACCAATTTGGTTATTCATAATTATGGACAAATGTGCATTGAGTATGCTAGCACCAGTACTGAATAATCCTATTTGGTTATTTTTAGCAACTACTCCTTTTACTTCAACATTTTGAGATCCTGTCATTAGTATACCAGCCTGAAATCCTTGAATAGTACCATCCTGAACTACTACATTGTTCATGTTAGGAATCATGACTCCTACTTTACTGGAAGTCTTTGTATCGCTATCTACATCTGGACCAGATATTGTATGTCCGTTAAGATCTACAACGATATCACTTGCACCAACTATAAGACCATCACTATCTCCACAATTCAAGTTAGAAGTTAAAATAACATTTTGTGTTATAACTTGACCGCATGATGGACTTATGGCTAATGGTTGTGTTGATGGTTGTTGTTGTTGTGTTTGTAGTGGTGATTGTGTGGGTGCTGCTGGTTGGGTTTGAGCGCTTATGTCTATAGGTTGCATTGTTATTGTTGTAACGCTTAAGGCAATTAGTGTTGCTAGGATATATATCATAAGTGTTTTAGTCATTATAGATTATTTAAAAATAAAATATTTATGCCGAACTAATAATTTTATGTATCAATTTTACTGTAACTATGAAGGTAATCACTTTAAATAACTTTAATTTAAAGGCATATTCCATTCTTAAAAAATACATTACTCAATGAAAAAAGATTTCAATTTCAACTTGTCGCATGATAAAAAATTCATCTACTAATATTACTATTACTATCATTCTCTATAATGACATTTAATAATAACAATGAAAGAACACATTAGGCATATAATGGCATAAATGCCTATCTAAAATTGATATCATTATAGAGAAATGATAGTAGTTCATGTAATAATAATACAGACTACTGATAAATAAAGATTCTTTAACATTCTTTAACAATGAGAATAAGGAATCAAATTATTGATATCCGTTTACTTTTTTTATTCTTTAACAGATTTGAGTTTACCATTTGTCATGGTCAATTTCATATCATTATTGTATAACCATTTAAAAAAATGTTATTATAACTTTTAAATTATTATTTTGATGATGTTTTGAAGAACCCTTACTTCTCATAATTCTAGAAATTTATTTATTGTCTTTATTTCTTGAAATTGGGAATGTGTTGAATTTTACTTATTGTTGTAGATAGTTTCAAGAAAAAGAGAAAAACGAGACAATAATTCAGATTGGACTTAAAGGATTGAATAGATACTTTCAAAAAAGGATAATCTAAACAATAATGATAATAATGGTTAATAATTAATTTAGAATATTCAAATTTATTTTTAATTATCAAATTTTATAAATCTAATTTTATTATTATTTTCTTAAGATATTGTTTTTATTAAGTTTTCAACTACTTGAAGATTATCTACATTTCCTCGATTGTCATCTATAGGAGTTTCCATTATAATAGGAATTTTTTGAATAAATTTATTTTTTAAGATCTCCTTAAAACCAATATTTCCAATTTTGCCCAAACCTATATGTTCATGTCGTTCTTTATTTTCATTCAAGTCTCCTTTTGAATCATTCATATGTAAAACACAGAGTTCTTTTAATCCTATTGTATCATCAAATTCTTTAAATGTATTTAAAACATCTTTGCTAGTTCTTAAATCATAACCAGCTGAAAATCCATGACAAGTATCAAAACAAATTCCATGATATTTTTTATCTAACAAATCCAATAATTCACGTAGTTGTTCAAATTTACTTCCAACATAATTTTTTTCACCTGCGTGATTTTCCAAAAGCATTCTTACTGCTAGTTTCCTTGAATTTGTCTTTTTAAATTCATCTATTGCAAAATTTAAAGCCTTTACAATTTGCTCGATTCCTTTTTTTTCGCCACTTCCAAGATGAGTACCCAAGTGTATTACAAGATATGGTATTTCCAACAAAGCGCATCTTTTTACCTCCTCTAATAACGTATTTTTAGATTTCAAGAAATAATCTTCATTTGGTGATGCTAAATTTGGAAGGTATGGCATATGAAGGACTATATTATTTTCATTGATTTTACTTGTGTCTTTTTTTTTAATAAATTTTTCTATTTCATCTTTGCTTAAATTTTTAGCTTGCCAGTTTCTTGGATTGCGACTGAATATCTGGAATGCATAGCATCCTATTTTTTCTGCGTTTGAAAAAGATTTAGACATTGAGCCAGAAATTGAAACATGAAATCCTATTTTATAATCTTGTATTTTCATTAAGAATTTCTGTAATTATAAGAAAACCATTTTATTTTAATATTTGTATATATTCAAGTACAATATTCAAAGGCGAAATTTCTATAGGTCTTGAAAAATATGAAATAGAATTATTTACATTTCTTATTTCTTTAATGATTATTAAAGACATTAATATTGCATATATCATAAAAAATATTATTTATTTGAAGCTATGATAGATGAATAATCAATCCATACAATAATTTTAAATTCTAAAAGTAATGGAATCATATTTGCTTGGTCCCATTAACTAAATGGTTTCCATAACTAAAATTTAAGGCTTAGAGGGGCTTCGAGTAGGACATGTAATTGGGATTGGTAAACTTGTTTTTTAACTATATGGTAACTTATTTCCAAAGAATTTGGATAATTGATCTATTACAAAGTCTGGACGTTCCTCAGGAACCCAGTGTCCTGAAAGTGGAACAGTCACTCCAGTTACATTTGTAGCTAATGATTGTAATGAGCTTGCTGCAAAGTTGCCAGGTATGTCACCACCTAACCCTGGATAAATATCACCACCTAATGCTAATACAGGTAGTGTCAGTGGAGTTTTGGCTGCTTCTTTATTTTGTTCTGCATCTAGTGAAAAAGCTCTGAAATATTCAAATGCTGAACGCGCTGTACCAGGAGCTGAAAACTGATTTGCAAATATATCTATATCTTTTTCCGTAATTGCAGATGGGTTGTAGGCTAACTCTTTAAAGAACCATGATATATATTCTCGTTCTTTACCTTCTACTAGAAATTCAGGTAAGTTAGGTGTTTGATGAAAAGCAAACCACCAAGGTCCATTCTTACCAAACTCTGGAGGTAAAAAACCTGGATATGGGAAATCTATGATTACTAATTTAGTTACATTATTAGGATGAGCAAAAGCGTATGAATAAGCTGTTTGTGCGCCTACATCATGTGCTACTATAAAAATTGGTTGATTATTAAAATCTAATTGAGATACTAATTGATAGATATCTTCAGCAGTAGTCTTCCCATCATAACCGGTTATAGGTTTTGAAGAATCACCAAATCCTCTAAGATCAGGGACAACAACAGTATAATTTTCGGCCAAAGCTGGCATAATGTGTCTCCATTCATACCAAGATTGTGGAAATCCATGCAACAGAACAACAGGATCTCCTTTACCACCCATTACATAGTGCATTTGAATTCCGTTGACTGATGCCATATGATGTGAAAAAGTAACACCGTCTATATCAAAAGATATATCTTTTATAAAGGGTAGTGATTGTTGTTGTTGTTCTGCTATTGCAGCATGATTTATGTTTAATGATAGTGAGCTCCCAACTACTAATATTGTAAAAATAAATATAAAAAATATTAATGTCTTAGAAAAAGAAAAATGAAATAAAAAGTTATCTTTTTCATTCATTTTAAAATATACTCATTGGTATGTAATAAAGATTATAATAATTTTGAACTATACTCCATGGCTATGTAACATATGTCTTTTAAGATTATCATAGAATATAGATACAATTTATATTTTACATGGATAAACTAGTTCAATATAAAAAGTCATTTAAATAATACACAAATTCTTATCTTTAAATCATCTCAAATCTAAACCATTTGAAAATTTATAGAAAAGAAAATTTACATTACTCATTAATAACAAATTTTAATTCGATCTATATTTTATATTTAATTAATGGCTAGTAGTATAAACAAACAGATTCCACTTTATCCTCTATTATTGATTAATTTTATTGGAACTCTAGGTTTTAGCATTGTTTTACCTTTTTTGGTATTTCTAGTCATAGATTTTGGGGGAAATGCTATAATTTATGGAATACTAGCTGCGGTTTATCCTGCATTTCAACTAATAGGAGCTCCTATTCTAGGAAGATGGTCTGATATCTATGGACGAAAAAAAGTTCTTCTTGTTAGTAATGGAGGAACACTAATTGGTTGGATATTTTTCCTTTTTGCATTGTTTTTGCCTGTTGAAAATCTTTTTAGTATTGACTCATCTCTTTTTGGAACCTTTGCAATAACACTTCCATTACTTGTATTATTTTTTGCCCGAGCTATTGATGGAATTACAGGTGGCAATATTTCTGTTGCCAATGCATATCTTGCAGATATTTCATCGGATGAAAATAGAAGTAAAAACTTTGGTAAAATGGCAGTATCTTCTAATCTTGGTTTTATCGTTGGACCTGCATTAGCAGGAATTTTAGGTGCAACTATTTATCAAGAAATATTACCTGTTCTTGCAGCACTTTTTCTATCTTTACTAACACTAATTGTAATAGGTTTCGCTTTAAAAGAATCCAAACCTCAATTGGTGGTTGTTACGGAACAAATTCCAGAAAAAGAAAGTATTCGAAAAGTTTTTGCCCAAGAATGCAAAGAATGTTACCAGGTTCCAAATCCAAAAAAACTTAGATTTAAAGATGTTTTCAAGCTAAAACACATTTCATTTCTACTAGTATTGTATTTTTTTATTTTTCTTGGATTTAACATCTTTTATACCTCTTTTCCAATTCATGTAGTAAATAGTTTAAAATGGTCCATAACAGAACTGGGAGTATTTTATGCAGTATTAAGTGGAATCATGGTTTTGGTTCAAGGGCCAGTTTTACGTAAAGCTTTAAAAAAATTCTCTGAAGAAAAATTAGTTATCATTGGAAGTATAATATTAGGAACAAATTTTATTTTATTTGTATCAAATAATAATATCTTTATTTATGGAGCTGCAGTTCTGTTTGCAGTTGGAAATGGATTGATGTGGCCATCTTTCCTGTCACTACTTTCAAAGATCGCTGGTAATGCATATCAAGGATTTATACAGGGTGTTGCAAGTAGTTTTGGGAGTCTTGCAAGCATTGTTGGATTAATAATAGGAGGACTTTTGTATAATTTAATTGGAGGATTTACTTTTCTAATTAGTGCTGGTATTATATTCGTAGTTTTTATCATGTCTTTTAAATTATTAAAACTGTGATCCTCGACAAAGTGATAGCCAAGCCCTAATAACAATCGATTATAAGATTGATCCTAATTTATCTAATGAATTCGAACAAAGAGGACTTGAGTTAGGACGTACTCTTAAAAGTGATGGAATGGGATATTTGGGAGTTATTCCAAGACACAATAGACATAGGTCACTATGTCGAAATCAGAATTGCAGACTTGGACTGACCATATGCGTCATCATGAACGCGTTACCAAGAATGTTCAGATTTTGGAAGATAAAATCAAATTTACTTCTCAAAGATGGCCTGAAACCAATAGTTTCTCATTATATAGGAAAATCAGCTTCCAAATTCTCCACCCCAACTTTCTTTTTCAAAGAGAATATTTTAAGACCCCTTATGTGTAGGAGCCAGGAATTTCCAGCCAGTCCCATTTTTTAGTCCAATGATGTGAAAAAATTGTGGAATGATTACTTGATGTTTCATTACAATTATTGAAATATATCAAATAAGACATATTAATAACTTAAATTTTAAGTTGGATTGTTTAAGTAGGTAATTTTTTTAATAATTCTATATTCATTTTTGCCTTTAA
>DASQLB010000027.1:0-3510 GCA_035630235.1 Nitrososphaeraceae archaeon
AATATATCATATTTATCATTTTCTGACCCTTGGGCCGCAAAATTGTACTAAAATCTATATGGGCCGAAAGGGAGTTGAACCCTCGACCTTTCGATTATCAGTCGAACGCTCCACCAAGCTGAGCTATCGGCCCAATTTAACCCACGCTATTGTTGTTGGTGCTTTATTTCAAAGACAATTTAAATATTTTTTTTTGGTTCCTTTAATCAATTATAGTAGCAGCGCACATCATTTCCCATATTTTTTGTTAGAGATTAATTTTGAAATAACTGTGTAATAAAAATGCATTTAAGACTATGGTATGGTATATGGAGTGATTTATGATTAAAAAAATTGGAGGAGTTGCTATTATTACAAAGAATCGGAATAAAACTGCATATGAAGCATCTGAATATATTGCTAAAATACTTTCACGAAAAAATATTAAGGTCTCATCTATCCCTCCATTTGAAACATCAAACTCCAAAAATAGCTGTTCTACTTTTACCTCCCTAGTAAATGAAATTGATCTTATAATCGCACTAGGAGGCGATGGTACGACCTTGAGAGCTTTTAGATTTCATCCTAGCGATATTCCTGTTTTTAGCATTAATGTTGGAGGTACTAGGGGTATACTTTCTGAAGTTAAATTGGATCAAATTGACTATTCTATCGATGCAATTTTAAATGGCAATTATTACTATGATGAAAGAATTAGAATCCAGGCTTTTTCATCCGATAAATTCTTTCTTCCTGCGTTAAATGATATATTAATTTTTAGAACAAACCTGACAAATACACCAACTTTAACAATTAAATTTAGAGATGGTACCATTAGTCAGCGCATGGATGGAATAATAGTTTCTACTTCAACGGGATCAACCGGTCATTCAATTTCTTTAGGAGGGCCTGTATTACATGAAGAATTAAATTGCTTAATAATTAATCCAATAGCTTCTATTAATAAATTACCGTCAATAATAATACCTCCTGAAGAGATTGAAATTTATAGTAATCATCAAATTAATTTAATAATTGATGGCCAAGATAAATTTTTAATCGAAGAAAACGATCCTATAAAAATAACTCGATTTCCTATCAATGCTCGTTTTATCAGATTAAGAAAGAGAGGTTTTAGACAACTTGAAAAACTTGGATTCTGATATTTTCATTTTAGATTCCAGTGCTTTCTATGCAGGTTTCTATCGTTCCCTCAATTCTAAATTCTATACAACGACGTCTATTCTACAAGAGATCAAACATATATTAAAATCCTCTTTAACTCTAGAGATTTTGATTTCATCAGGAGTCTTGGTTATACAAGACCCGCCAAAAGAATCAATTGATAAAATAATTAATACTGCATATCTATTAGGTGATATTAAAAAACTTTCGCAGGCTGATATTTCTATTCTATCTTTAGCTTATAAATTGAATAGGACTTTAGTATCTAATGATTATTCAGTCCTAAACGTATCTAATTTCCTTAAAATTAAGACCATTTCTTTAGGCGATGATGGTATAATAGAACTACGAAAATGGAAGAATTTTTGTAAAACATGTAGAAAACAATATTCCCCCAGTATCAGAGAATGCACAATTTGTGGTAATTTAACAAAAAGAAGTTATAAAAAAATTCGACCTATAGTTTAATTCGATCATTCTTTAATGGTTTGTTGTTTCGTATTATTATACAAATTGATGAACGATATTTTCAAATAAATGGATATTGTATAATCCATCAATAACTCAAGTATTATTATATAGAAATTTACTATAAGAATTATTCATATTTAATTTATTAACCTAAGTTAAAGATGATATTGTTAATAGTTGATAGGTTTATCAGTTTTCAAAAATAATGTTTCATTATTATTAATTATTATTATAATTGGAATAGGTTCTCTCTCTATTATATCTTATCAATCTGCGTCTTTTACCGCTGACGAGATAAAGAAAATTGCAGAAGAAGATATAAAGTCCAATGCAAGAATTCAAGCATATGATTTATCTAGAATACTTGTACATAGTCTTGATTCCATAAATTCTAACTTAAAGGTTTTAACATCTTCCCCCTTTCTTTTTGAAAATGATATTGACGAAGTACAAAACCTTCTATATTCTGCACAATCATCTACTCTTAATATAACAGATGCATACTACTGGATAGATGTTAACGGCAGAATTGTGACGTCAAGTAAAATATATCAGACTAATAGATCTAATGCAATTTTAGATACTCAAAATCAACCTTTTTTCCTCAATCCAAAAAAGACATTGGCTCCTTATTATAGTACTTCTATTACATCTAAAGGAAGCCCTTCATCATTTTTATACATTTCTTACCCATTAATTAAACAACAAATAGTAAAATACCAAAATAATACTTATAATGCCAAACAAATATTTGATGGGGTACTGGTAGCAGCAATAGGTGTAAAATCATTAGGTGTATTTCTTCAAAATGAAATGACATCTTCTATTATTGGCAACGTAGGACTAATGGATACAAATGGCGTGATAATATATGCAAGAAATCAGTCACTAATAGGTAATAATTATATGTCAGATGAATTTCAATCGTTGATACCACCTGATCTGAGAGGAAGTTATAATAAAATTATAACAAAAGGTTTAGAAGGAAAATCGTTAGCAGAAGATTTGACTTATAATGGATCAACTATAACACTTTCATACGAACCAATTATAATAAATGGAAAAAATTTATGGACATTATATGTAAGTTTTCCTCATCAATTGGCAAGTAATGTTGGCTCCCTAATAGCACAACAAAATAATTTTAGCACTCTAATTGTAGTTATAACGGGTTCAGTTACTTTTGGAATAATCTATCTAATTTTGTCATGGAATAAGAGATTAGAAGGGGAAGTCAATACACGTACAGGCGAACTGAAAAATACCAACATATCTCTCATGAAGTCAAACGAACTTCTTGAAGAGGCAAATGAACAATTAAAAGTACATGATAAAATGCAAAAAGAATTTATCAATATAGCTGCTCATGAATTAAGAACTCCAATAATGCCTATACTAGGAGAAGTAGAAATAATTGAAGAAGATCTTGATCCTAAAACTAAAACTGTCAAAGTAGAAGAAGAACAGATTCAATTGATAATACGTAATGCAAAAAGGTTAGACAGATTAGCATCTGATATTCTTGATGTTACTAAGATTGAAAGTAATTCATTAAAGCTAGAAAAAGTCTATTTTAATCTTAATGACGTTTTATCTAATTCTATTAGAGATATCCAAAATCAAGTTTCTTCAGGGGATATAGGAACTAAAAATATAAAAATATTCTATGAACCTGTTGACATAAAAGTATCTGGAGATAAAGAAAGAATCAATCAAGTAGTTAGTAATTTATTAAGTAATGCATTAAAGTTTACTGATGAAGGATTTATAAAGATAAAAATGGAAAACACAAACAATAGTGTCATGATTAGTGTGGAAGATACTGGAAGTGGAATTCATCCTGAAATTTTTCCACGTTTATTTTGTAAATTTGCA
>DASQLB010000028.1:0-6213 GCA_035630235.1 Nitrososphaeraceae archaeon
CTATTATCATAAGCTTTTTCAATTGTTAAGGCTTGTTGTAATGAATCTTTTGCTATATCATTTATCAGAAAATCCAGACAGCAAACTTGTTTATTATTGGTATTGTTTGCTGCTTCTACTATATTTCCCATAACTTTGCTACAATAACTCATGATACCTTTTTGATGTTTAATTTGAATTTGTTGATTTTGATTTTGATTTTGTTTTATAGTTTTAGTTCCATAATAATATGGCATTATAGTCCCATCATACCATTTGAGTTTAGATAATAATTTGTTATATGCAGTAGAAGGAGGAGCGCAAAAACATCTAAATAAACCACTCTCTTTTGCAAGTCTATCCATAGACTTTAGTAATCCTAGTATGGAATCATCGTTAGAATAAATTAAAAGATAGTGTTTTTTTGGAATATCTGAATGCTGTTGCTTAAGCCATCTATCAACTGCATCCTTTACAATTGAATTTATTGATACTCCTTTCTCTTTTGCTAATTCTCCTAATTGTGAATGGATCTGATCATCAAATCCTCTTATAAGTAAATCATGTGTCATTTTCTATTTGCTAATATCATTATATTTCTAAAGTTATTTATGTCTTATGTTAATGATATCAAGATATCATATAACAGCAAGACTTATATAACGATATCATGATATCATATACTATGAATCAAATAAATAAACAAGAACAAAAAGAACAAAAACAAGAACAAATTGTAAATGGTGTCAATGTATCCAAACTATTTGGAACTGTTGAAGCAATAAAGGGAAATCCTGAAATTGCAAAATTCAACTTTAAAGCAAGCGGAAAATGGATAAATGGCGGACACAATAGAACAACTTTAAATGAATTTTATGGAGCATGCCAGAATTTCCAAAGAAGTCAACCATTTGTTATTGAAAAAGATGAACCACCAGTATTGCTAGGTAAAGATCATGGAGCAAATCCAGTTGAATATGTATTTGCAGCACTTGATGGTTGCTTGACTACAAGTCTTATTTATCATGCAGCAGCACAAGGAATAAAGATAGATGAAGTGGAAACATCATTTTCAGGAGATCTGAATCTACATGGATTTCTTGGCTTAGATGAAAATACAAGAAATGGTTATGAAAAGATAAAAGTGGAATTTAAGATAAAAGCAGATGCACCAAAAGAAAAACTACAAGAATTGGTACAACTTGCACAAAAGAGATCACCTGTATTTGATATTGTTTCACATCCTACTCCAGTAGAAGTTATTTTGAAAGAATAGAAAATTTCTTAAAGTATTGGATTCTAAAAATTTTTGATTATATCCAATACATTTTTTAATCAATGTCAGTATTTTGACGTTATAACTTATTGCTAATTTACTCTCTTTTATGAAAAGGATAAAGATGAATTACATTGAAATATAAAAATAGAAATTAAATAAGTTTTAAATTTACTTCAACAAAAAATTCGTATAAAATAAGATCTAATAATAAAAGCTAAATGTAATGTAAGAACCCTACTACATGGACGAACCTACTTCCTACGGACCAGTAGTTTTCTTGGGTCCACCATACCAAAAGCATCTACTAAAATTTTGTAAAGTTCACATCAATGTTAGATGGTAAATACCAAAAGAAAAAATTAATATAAAACAAAAATCATACTAAATCTATTTCTTTAATCAAATGTAATACATTATACATTACATTTTTATTTATAATTTGATTATGTTAAGCAATAATACTATGATATTTAAGACAATTCTTGTTCCATATGATGGTTCTGCTATGAGTGATAAAGCTTTAGATAAAGCAGTAGAATTAGCCAAAATATTAAAAGAGTCAAGAATAATGATTATTCATGTTGTTCCAGAAATACCAACACCAATTTTCTCACGAGTAATTCGTTCTCCTAAAACAGGCGAGGTAATTACTTTTTCAGAATATATGAAATCTTTATACCAAGAAATAGAATCCAAAATGAGAGAAAGATTAGAAGAAAGAAAAGAAAAATACAACAAATATGGATATAAAATTAGATTATATTTATTAAAGAAGGTATTAATCCATTTCATTTTATTTTCTATCAATATAAATAAATATAATCCAAATATTAGATATTGTGTTTACAGTGCAATCATTTGCATATTATTAGTAGTAGCAAATGCAAGGTAAATCTCTTCCTTTCTTAATTTGTTGCCTAAATATTTTTATAAATTTTTAAATACTGTCTGTAACGGATATAAAAAATCTCAACTCACAATAGTTGTTTTTAGGAATAGGAATGTATCAATCGGATAAGATCATTCGTTTATCTATATAATACAAAAATCATAAACACAATTCTATTAGATATCGGAGATGAAATAATCTTAAGTTAACACAGTCATTTAAAATGTTTAGAATTGACAACTTTATAAATAAGCACTATAAAAATAATGTAAAAAGTTATTCTTGAAAAGTAATTAAATTTACAATAGATTAGAAAAATTTTATATCATTTTAAAATTTTATTAATTTAGGTCTTGTTAGCATTTACAACAAAACCAGCTCCTTTTAATAAGCTTCCAATGTCATGATCATTACCAAAGTAAGTTCCTTCTTCTGGGAATATTGTTTCTATGATTCTTCCTGCACCAGCTGGAACAATAATTTCATATATACTTTTAACTGTAGATGAATTAGAAAATTTATCATCTGTACTAACTACTTTATCGATCATCCCTCCTGCAAAGTTAAATGTGATCTCACCTCTTGGTCCAGCATTAATAATATACCATCTTACCAATTCGCCTACTTTTACATTAAACATCTCTGCATTTTTATTAATAGAAATTTTTGCTATTGTACCCATAAATGGAAAATATTTGTAGGCCATACCATTAGTTAAGATCAAATCAGGATCATTATTCAGAAATTTATTCATATCAAAAGTTCCAACAGTATTATTAGTTCCTTCAAAGAATCCGCGATCCCTATTATTATAAACTTCATTAAATGAAATAAATAATTCTTTAGCTGGTTGTTCATTTTTTGAATGAACTATAAATCCTCCATACATACCACTTGCAATATGATCCCATATTCCATTCAAATTATCACCATCACAATGGTATACAAATAAACCTGAGGTTTCTGCTTTTATTTCTATTGTCTTGTTCATCCCTGGCTGAATTGATCCAGATAAGGCTTGACTAGGGCCATTTATTCCATGGAAATCAATACTATGAACCAATTCTCCATCATTTCTCACTGTCAACTGAAAAATTTCGCCTTCATTTACCTCAATGACAGGGCCGGGTATGGAACCATTAAAAGTCATTGCATTGTAATATATACCTCCAGGATGAAAAACATTATCCGGAGATATCTTCAGAATATTTTCACCTGCAATTAAAAAGATTTTTTTTAATTCTGTTTGATTCGGCAAGGCACTGACATAAATTGGTGAAATACTAACAATTAAAATCATAGAAAAAACAAAAAAGAAACTTGAAAAAGATTTAAAAGTTTCTAATAGAGACCTATTCATTATTAGATAAATTTGACATATACAGAATAATAAATGAATCTATTGTCTCTAAAACAACTATAGATAAATCTATTCCACATTACATTGTTAAATAATCATTAACATTAATCAAAGTGATGGATTACAATCATCTTTAGATCAATCTTAACATTTTTTGATTTTATTACCGGTATAGAAAGAGCAACCACATATTTACTACTTGATAATGCATTATACTTATTATTTAAGTTAAAATTCATTTTAGAATTCTTCTATATATTTTATTTACTATTTTTCACATGGAACAGACATGGACACAATAAATTCTTTTTTACCTTGATCTGCCTTACCATCGTTATCAGCATCATCAAAGAATTGAATTTCATATTTTCCTTCAACTAATCCTGATTCTGATTCAATATATGCAGATTCCAAAAATCCACCTGTACTATTTGTTGAAAAATAACCATAGGCTGGAATGGCTTGTGTTTCTGGATGAATCACTTTCCAACCAACATTACTATTTGGTTCAAATCCATTTATATTCAGTTTCATTCCATATCCTGTAACATCACCACAACTAGGTGAAACCTTAACAGTAGGTTTTACCTGTCCATTTGTATTGCTAAATAGATACAATGAGGAGAAAAGTATTGCAATAAAGAGAAAACCATAGACATTGATTTTCATATTTACTGTTATATACTTTAATTATTTAATTTTGCTAATTATATCTATTTAAGCTCTGTTAAGTTAAGGAAAATAGATGACTAGAATTGAAAAAATCTTGTAAAGTAAGCACAGAACATAATAGAATTATATAATATAGCTACTTTACCCTTAAGTTAACAGTATGTGACATTTACAGCTAATACTGTTTCGTTAAGTTAAATATGACCAACAATAGAGTATTTATGATAAATGTAGAATTTCAATTTTATCATAATTAGTAACCTAAATATTTTTTAGTTTTTATGTTAGTCTAAATTTCATGAGATATCTAACATTATTTATTTACGATTTTTTTCACATTCTATAATTTCTTTTTCTAATCTATCACGATATTCTTCTAAATTTGATGTTCCGTGTAGAATTCTAACCCATTTTTTAATCTCGTCGAGGAATCCTCTTTCTTTGCATATTTGATATAATTCGACTAATGAGGGAATTTCATCTTTTATATCTTCATATACGCTAAACAAACTATAACTATTATTTAATTTCCAAAAATCTTTGTATAATTCTTCAACTTGATTACAATTAAGCTTTAGAGAGATAGCTACCTCAATAGGTTTTTTGTCTTTATGAAATAATGAAAGTGCCTTAATATACAAATTATCTTTTGTTTTTTTATTTTCATCTATTGAATCCTCATATTTCTTTATAATTTTACTTATATCACGAAATGCCATATGTACTTCCTTAGCTATTTCTTTGATTGTTTTCCCTTGCTTATGAAGTTCTATTACACGTTTTTCCTTTTCAAACTTGTTTAACCTTCTTTCTTCGGTCATTGTTAGAATATTTTGTGATCTTGATCCTTAAATAGAAATCTTGTTTCCATCTTATTACAAGTAAATATCTGCTTATATTCAGTCATTATCATCTTCTTTCAGCTTGTTTAAAGATTTTTATGCATTCTAGTGATCCGTATAAAAGTAAAATCTAGAATTAAAGGAATAATAGATAGGTTTCGAATTTAATTCCTTTTTAGTTTAAATGGCTGTGTTAATTTAAAGTATATTCACCTCCTTTTTTTAAATGAGTAATCGAATAAACCTTATAGTATGTTATATCATTATATATAGATACAAAAAATTGTATCCAGTTATGTACATGTAATAAGTTGCATTCATTTTTATCTTGAATACAAGGATAATAATCATCAAAAATTTTCAGTTCTATCTTTAAAATACTGTACTACTCTTTCAATCAGATTTTTCTTTAATGGAGAATGTAACCTATGTTTTAGATGTAAAAAAGTACAGGCTTGAGGATACCAGGTACCACCATCTGTATAAACTGTATGTATACCATATTTATCAACTAATGATTTAAGGAAATTCTCTGCTACAAACATATTTCTTTCATTTGAAATATGTATTCCTAGTACAGTTCTTTTAACTGGTTCAATTGCTATTCATAACCAAAAGTGTTGATTTCCAATCTGAATAACTGTTTCATCAACTATGAAAGGAGAGATTCTTTTCCTTTTGTAGATTTGAGAAGAACCAAACCTTTGTATCCAATTCCATATGGAAACATAACTTCTTTTCTTATCTCTAAAGATTACTAATGCCTTGGAAGTATTTCGCAGACTAAGACCAAGAAAGTATAGATAAAGAGAATACATTACTACAATAGTGGATGTTCTATTTCTAACAAATTTTAACAACATATGTTGTTAGAATAGAACATTCACAGCTAAGTATTTTTTCTTAAATTAACACAGCCTTATTATTATTAGTATTTATTATGATTAATGCAAATGAAACCTATTGATTTAATACTTTTAACAATAGGACTTTCATAGCCTGATTCGCAATTAATTAGAATATATGCCTTAGGCATATGCTATTATTTATATACATGGTAGTCTAATAAAAAAAGTTATGTTTCATTGAAATATAGACAACAAAATGTCATTTGAAATTGCATCACCAATTAAATCATTGATCATATGAATTTGTAAATTAATTAATTCAAATTTCATTTAAAAAATTATTA
>DASQLB010000029.1:0-5671 GCA_035630235.1 Nitrososphaeraceae archaeon
GTTTTTTAAATGGATGTCTTACAATGGTGTGATATTGAAGAATGTATCTTTATCGCAGAAACTGATGAGGTATATAAAAAATATGCAGGTTTGAAACATTCAAATGAATTAATACTTTCTCTCGCAAATTTAAGATTGTTAAACTCCAAGATATTCTTAAGAAACTATGTAAAACCGCATGACTTGTTTCTTTCAGTCGTAGAAAATTTTGTAGATTCTTCTACTAAAGACTTGGAGCTTAAGTTACATGATGTTAGAACAAAGAAAATTGTTTCTAAGTATAAATTCAATAATAAGAATATCAATTGGACTACATGGAGGCAATTTAACAATAATGAAAAGAATTCTAACAAAAGGAAGCAAGTTTTTGATGAGTTTATAGAAAAAACAAAATATATCTCTCCTATTATTTATAATCGCTTTGAAAATGTAAGATCACTTTATTCAACTATTCAACAAAATAGCAGAAGTAATATTTCTTTTGGCTCCAATAACTTAGATCCGTTATTAGGTTATTTAATGAATGAAAAAATAACATATACAAAATTTATAGATTTTGTAAAGTATATGGGTAACAATTCAAGCAGATCTTTCAAAAAATCTCTTCAGAAGATGTCGACTGAAATATTAAAAAGGAATACTGAATATTACGATGATTTTTATTTTTTTCGGAATATAATCTATAAAGATTTTAACAAGGCTTTTAGAAATGTTAATGCGTTAAAAGAAGTAAAAAAAATTTTAAAAATTTTAAATTTTGACCTAAATAGAATTAATTTCGATACAAAAAATAGACAAAACAAATATCCATCTCCAATATGTTTCTTTGTTAAAATACCTTATGATATTCGTATTTTGTATAAATCTGAAAGCCCTTATTTCGATCTTCAAGGTTGCTTTCATGAATCAGGACATGCAATGCATGCAAGCTCTATCAACCCAGAAATAGAATACTGGAAAAAATATCATATTTCCATGGGGGTGGCTGAAATTTTTTCAATATTGTTAGAACGTTTAACAAAAAAAAGGATTTTTCTCAAATCTTCTCTGGGAATAAGTGATGATAACTTGTTGAACAAATTAGAATCTAGAAATAACTTTATGGAATTATTTTTCGTCACTTTTTACTCTGCTAATTCGCTCATGAAATCAAGTTTTTGGAAAGATCATCTAAGTATTGAAGATTCTAATCTGTTGTATTCTAAACTAATCAAAGATTTTACAGGTATTTCAATTCCAGGAGCTTATTGGATGCTACATCATATACTTCCTGAAGCTATAATGTATGTTCCAAGTTATCTGTTTGCAGCGGTTAGAGCTAAAGAATTGGATATTCATTTACAAAATATATTTGGTGACACATGGTGGAAGAATAAAGAATCGGGAAAGTATTTACGCCAAATAATGTCGCCAGGTGCAGAAATTGATCTTTCAGTATTTTCAAAGCTCGATAGTGACATATACCTAAAAGAAATCATATCTGCTTAATTTTTATGAATTAATCAATGTTCTTGAATGACGATTAATTTAGTTTAACTAAATTTACATTATACGAGAAAAGGTTAATTCTAATTTATGTATAAATAATATATGTGTCCTATATATGTATAACTAATTATGCTTTTGTTTATTGATCTCATCTATTTCCTTATGAAGAACACTATATATTTTATAATCGCTGTTTACGAGTTGGTTGATTTGTTTCATGTGATTATATTGATTAAAATGGAATCGTGAAGAATTTACTTATCTCTAATTAGAAACATGACGAATCACGGATACAGTTAAGTTATAGTTGATATGAAATTTTCTAAAACTTTAAAAATTTGTAAGATATATTAGTTAATATTTTAGATGAAATTATATTTAAATATCAATATTATCTATCAATATTATCTATAAAAGCTACAGAAAGATCAGTATTTATTAACTTTTTTCACAGTATTAGTCTATTATTTTTACAAGAGCCTATAATTTTCTATATTAGAGCATATAAGAACTCTTAGTTATAATACAAGAAGATTACTGAATTGTGTGTTATGATAATAAGGTACATTCTTTGGAACTCGTAATTTGTTCAACTTGACTATGATCTTTCTAAAATTATTTTAATACAGATCACTAAAATATCCAAAATTATAAATTGAAATAACTATCATTTTAATTTAGAATGAAAAGAGAATTTATTGCCTCTAGAATTGAGGCCACACAAGACGGTAGTCCTTATGTTTATGTAACGTTCTCAGATCCTCACGACTACAAACCAGGAAGTGATAAAAGAATGAATCCTTTTGGTCCTAATGTTATGGCATTTACTTCCCCGGAAGATTTAATGAAAAATTTACCAAAGGCAATGGGTGATATATCAAAGATGATTTCTGGAGGTATGGGTGGAGGAGCAGGAGGAATGACAGGAGATAGTCCTACCTTTAAAATAACCATGAAAGATTATGAGGATATAAATATAAAAGTCGGAGATAAGGTTACTATAGAGATAAAGAAATCTGATTCAGGAAGTATCTATACATAACTAGTCATCCTTATTAATTTTTATCACTTGTATTTTGAAATGGACTTAATACGGTGATGATGTTCGAACTAGTAGATAATAATAGTAATACAAGAACAAACTAATAGATTTTCAAAAGGGTAAAATTTTTTCATAAACTTGATAAATAGCAGTATGTTTTTAAGGATATATTGGTTAATATAGATACTACTGCATCACTTGAAAGTTTTAGAAAATTTATTATTGTGAGTACTTGTAAATCTTTTATCCCTGAAAGTTATTTTCGTGATTATGAAGTCTTTCCTGAACGGGAAGAAGGTCCAGGGGCTATATATATAGAAGCTGTTGATAAGGTAACTTTGAAACGAATTAGAGAAATGACTTTTGTAAATGCAAAAGATATTTTAGGAATTATATATTCTTCCAAGAGTGGGAACACTCGATTAAAATGGAGACAAATTAGGAAAAAATCAGGCAAAGTTAATGGAACTGCATCACCTAATGCATTAGTTAATCTTGTTGAATCAGGAGTATTAACACAAGAATGGGTGAATAACTATCTTGCATCGGCGCAAAATCTAAATAAATCAACTAATCAGGCAAGTGAATCAGCTGGATCGAATTCAAGTCCAGCTGTTTAGTTAAAAAATCAATATACCGCAAATTATATAAATATGAAAAGTAAAGAAGTAGCAAGTTCTTCTGGGAAATCTATGTTTATCGTTCCAGAAGACTCTGACGATCTTTTTATTTTAAGAAGGATCATAAAAATAGGTAATATAGTAGTTTCTGATACCTCTCGAGTAATAAAATTTGAAAATGAATATTCTAGACCAGATAGAGAACGAGTTAAAATACGTGTATCAGTTAAAGTGGAGAAAATAGGCTTAGATGAATCAATAGATAGATTGAGACTAGCTGGGACAATAATTGAATCAAATAATAGTCTTGTACCAAAAGGTACTTATCATTCAATTATAGTTCAAATTGGAAATAACATTGTTGTTGATAAAGGTAAAAAATGGGAAGATTTAGATTTAAAACTTTTGAAATCTAATATTGCGGGAACTTTTATTATTGTAGCCATTGATACAAAGGAAGCTGGAATTGCCAAAATAACTGGAACTCATCTAGAAATTATTCCAAATATTTACTCAGGACAAAGTGGAAAATACTACACCCATGGAGCCAAGAATGATCCCCATATTGAAGGCTTCTTTGAAGAAGTATACCTTGCATTACATAACATATTAAATGAAGATGGCAACTATAAAATAATAATATTTGGGCCAGGAGAAACAAAAAGGAGGTTGTACAATTTTATCATTGATAAACGATCTGTCTATAAAGATATATCAACTGTTATTGACGGGATTGATGTAGCCGGCGAAGATGGGGTAATGGTGTTTCTCCGATCATCGTCAATCAAAGAAGTTATGAGCTCTAGTAAAATATCCTTCGTATCTGTAATATTAGAAAATATTATGTTACAGGTGAGCAGAGGTGAAGAAAAATATGTTATGGGATTCAGAGAAGTTGGTGAAGCAATAAAACTGAAATCTGTGGAGTCCCTTGTTTTTTCTAATTCTATATTTAAAGACTTAAAGGAAGAACAAATAATAAACATGTTAAATACAGCAGAAACATATGGAGCTAATGTATACGCTGTTGACTCTTCAACAGATATGGGATTAAGAGTATCTGCGTTAGGAGGGATAGTTGCATTGCTTCGCTACCAAATTCGTTAAATGGTTTTTTATAGTTTCACTATAAATTATTTGGTAATGAAATATTACTCTCTATAAAATATTGATTGATTTTCAAGCATTTCTGAGACTGACTATGACCGTAACGTTATCTCTGCCACCATTATTATTAGCTATTTCTACTAGAGTTGTGCATATTTCATCACATTTTTTTTTATAACTATTTTTGAATATATCTAATATTTCGTTTTCGTTTATCATATCTGTAAGACCATCAGAACATAATAGTAAATACTCTCCTTGTTGCCATTTGCACTTTGTTAAATATGGATTAATTTGTTCGCTTATCCCAAGTGCTTGAGCCAAAATATGTCTCAAAGGATGTTTGTCAGCATATACTTTAGAAATTTTTCCATCCCTGTATTGATTTTCTGCTAATGTATGATCTATGGTCATCTTTGATATTTTTTCTTTTTGGATATCAATAATATATAATCTGCTATCTCCAATATTTGCAATATGTAAATTATTTGTTTCAGATATTACACAAAGAACTATTGTTGTTCCCATATTGTACAATGAAGGCTTATGTGATCCTTCTATTCTTATTTTAGAATTTGCAAGATTTAATGCTCGCACTAAATAGCTATCTATTTCTATTTTTTTTAAAATATTATTTTCTATTTGGCTAGTTAAGTATTTAGAAACTATTTCTACTGCTAATTTACTTGCTATTTCGCCTCCATTATGACCTCCCATTCCATCTGCAATCATTAAAATTTTAGATTCTCTATTGATATATACAGAATCTTCGTTATTTGCTCTGACTTTTCCAACATGTGTGTGAAAAGAGACATCTATGTTATTTGGAAGCACTATAATTTATAATATTTAGACATTTTAATTTAAATTTAACCTAACTAATTAATAAAAATTTTTATTTAGAATTTGTAGATCATAGTTATATTTTAATTTTTAGCTTTTAATTGAATCTATCATCCATTTCAAATATGATTTAGAGACATCGTTCATCTTAACTTCAATGATTTCTGGAACATCATAGGGGTGGATTCTTGCAACTTCTAATTTTAGTTTTGTAGCCAAAGATTTGGTTGTTTTCAATAGGACCATGATCTCCTCATGATCTTCTAACTTGTTACTCCAAGAATAAAATGACCTTATCGGCACTAAACTAATACATGCGCATAATTTTTTTTCTATAATTAGATCATTAACATTCTGAATTATTGATTCCTTATTTGGGAATGTAGATATTATTATGACCGCTGACTGGTTTCTCCCACGTCTCATTGGTACTTAATCTATAACAGAGTATTATAAGATTTTAGATCATTTTTTTGATACTATCTTCTTATTATGTGTATGTTAGAAGGATTTTGCAAATTTTATCAAACAATACTATAGAAATTTAATAGTTTGATTTCATTCATTGAGA
>DASQLB010000030.1:0-11561 GCA_035630235.1 Nitrososphaeraceae archaeon
AAGCCGATTAACATCAATATCAATGAAATCCCTTCCTTTTTCTGTCATTACCTTAACTTCAGAAGAGTTTACAAGATCTGCTTTTTTCTCGGACATACTCTACTATTGATAATAATTTATTTAAGAATTGAAGGTATTTTATTGGTAAAAGAATAGTAAATTCAATATTTATTCTATTTACTGTTAAATATTTTTATTTATTAGGTTTATTTATCTTATCTTTTTAATTATCTTTGTTGAAAGTGAATAAAATAAGGCTTTTTCCTATATGTTAACTTAATAACTTTAACACATTGCTAATAATTTGTGCATGATCTGCTTCTACTTCTGTAGTAATAAGCAATAAATGCTCATCATCTAATGGAATAGTAATTCGTTTAATTTTTTCATATTCTGTCATTGCATATTTTCCTTTTCCTGTTTTTGGAGATAAGGACTTTCTCAATCCCCATCCTTCTAAAGCTTTTAAATTTGATTTTCTTGTTTCTTCATTACTTAGGATATTTTTTACTCCTTCTTTTTGACCACCATGTTTTATTTCTCCAGATACATCACATATTCCTGCAAATCTTACTTTAGAATCCATCTGTAAAATAGATTTACATAAATTATCATAATCCATATATTAAATATTCAAAAATACAAATATTAATAGTTTTTAGATACTTATTAATTTAGAATTAGTAAAAGAAATTCTTCATTTTTTATAGGAATAATATGTTTCCATTTTAGATAATCCCATGCTCCAACTCTAATACCACTAGACAACATAACTAAAACAATTACCTTGATCCGTCTATCCGGAAAATCTAACAATTTCTTAATTTCATCTAATGTAGGAGCTCTATCATTGGCATAATCTCGATGTTGTGGTTTACCATTGGCTATTTTTTTCCAGTTTAGAAGTATATCATTCATCTCACAGAAAAGCTTAACAGATTTGTAATAGTTGTTAATGGTAGATTCTGCAATTTCTCCTTTTTCTGCTCGTTCCTTTTGGAATTCGATATATTGCATTAATTGATGTTGAGTCCACTGAAGATCAGTTTTTGCTTGATTGTAAAAAACAATACATTTCTCTTTTAGCGTTCCATCTAATCCAAGATAGTCAAAGAAATATTCTAATCTTTTAGGATATTGTCTCTTGCTATCAGGTGCTTTCAGAGCATACAAAAAGTTGAAGAGGATCATTATAATCTTTTAAGAATGGTATAGATTTTGTTGGTGCCCTGAGCATTATCTACTTCTTGATATTATCTACTTATAAGGAGTATAAATAGAAGCATATTTGCAACGGGCCCGTCGGGAGTTGAATAGTCATGGTTTCAGTTTTCAATCAATCTTTGAAAATTAGCAAGTAAATTATTACTTAGTAAATTTGGTATAGGTTCTAAGTATCTTTGCATTGAGAAAATGTTCAAATAATATCATAAAAAAGGAATATGAATGGTTCCCTTACATATCGATGATTACATAGTTTCAGTTAAGAAGGTCAGAGACTTTATGTTTGGAGATTTGGAAAAAACATTATCATTGGTAAATACTCCAGCGAGGGCTCCAAATTTTCTTCTTGCTTTAGCACTTTGTTGTTATACTGAATATTGGGGACAATTTCTGATTGGTAAAAAAAATAGATTTCATGGTTATAGTCGTAAATGTTTTAATGAATTCTTTAAACGTCTTGGTCCTAGATACGATTATCTTATTAGCTATAATCATAATAAATATGATTATATCAAATGTGACCACAATATATATAATGACATAAGGTGTGGGCTAGCACATTCTTATATGATAGATGAAAATGCAAAAATAGTAATTGAAGGTGATGGAGATTGTGGAATAGAATATGATTCTACAACAAGAACATACACTTTCATTATAAATAAATACTTTGAAGATTTCAAAATTGCAGTAAATAATTTTATATATGGATTAGAATCAGAAAATGAAGATTTATCTAAATTTAGAGATGTAATTGAAAGTAAACCAATACTTATTTAAAAGTAAAAATAAAAATATCACTATATTAACTTACGAACTAATAACTACTATAAGTAATTTCAAAATCAATATATTAATGAAAATGATCCTGAATGAAGTACGGGCCCGTCGGGAGTAATACAGATAGCTGTTCTAAAAGAGGTGTTCAATGTATAGGAAATACTACTATCTTGTATTTAGCATTTATTATTAGAAACTTATTTTAAAAATATTTAACTCGTAAATAAAAATTTTTAAATTCTTGTTAAGTTCAGAAGCATTTCAACTTTTCTATTAAAGAGGCTCAATATACTTTTGAAACTATATATTATTTTAATATAGACAAATAATAAGATAAGATATTAGAATTTTATTTTAAATAATAATTTTAGTTATTGTTTTGCATTCTCTTTCACTAATAAATTCATAAATATAATTTACATTTATTATTTCAATTTCTTTTACTTGCACATTCAACTTGTATATCCGCTTATTATCATGTAAAGAAACCTTTAGTTAATTATCTAAAATTTCTCTTGTACTGTCATGTGTATAATTCATATTATTTTTAGCGATAAAAATAAAATCACTTCATATTCTCATAATTGTCATACTATTATTCTTCCCTTCTTCATTTGCAGATTTCAATTCAGCTAATCCTTCCGATATCCTTCCATTTATAAAATTGAGATGCTAATGAAAGATGTAAATCAAACAGAACTAAAATTTAATTGTGATTTAATCTCATTAATTAATTGTTTGAAATTTACCTGACTGTATTTTTGAATAGTGTCCTTTTCTGTTTTGTATTGAAATGTATATGCTGGATGTTAAAAAAAACTTATATATATGAAATATTTGTCCAATGGCAATTACATATGACAACCGGCTGGATAAATTACGGTTCTAAACTTTCTGTAACCACAGGCAATTACCATGAGGTAATCTTAAGTAACAGAATTGGTGATTGTAAAATGTAAAGCAAATTGGAAAAAGCAAAACAAAAACAACCTAATATACTTGTTATCTGGGGTGATGATATTGGAATCACCAATCTCAGTTGTTATTCACACGGATTGATGGGTTACCAAACACCCAATATTGACCGTATTGCGAAAGAAGGTATGATGTTTACAGACGCCTATGGCGAACAGTCCTGTACAGCCGGTCGCTCGTCTTTCATTACAGGGCAAAGCGTCTACCGAACCGGCTTGTCCAAAGTAGGTATGCCAGGTGCACCAGTAGGGATGAATGAAAAGATTGTGACTATCGCGGCATTGTTAAAGGAAGAAGGTTATGCTACAGGACAATTCGGGAAGAACCATTTGGGCGATCTCAACTCTATGTTGCCCACCAATCATGGATTCGATGAGTTCTTTGGGAATCTTTATCATCTCAACGCCGAGGAAGAGCCTGAAATGGACAACTACCCTTCAAAAAAAGAATTTCCCCAATTCTTTGAAACATTTGGTCCTCGTGGTGTGATCCATTCCTGGGCCACAGACACAGATGATCCCACAGAAATGCCGCGATGGGGAAAAGTTGGCAAGCAAAAAATTGAGGATACAGGACCTCTAACCTCAAAACGTATGGAAACCTGTGATGATGAATTTGTTTCTGCGGCCAAAGATTTTATCCAACGACAGCAAAAAGATGGAAAACCATTTTTTGTATGGCTAAATACAACACATATGCATTTTATTACGCATACCAAAGCATCCAGCAAAGGGCAGGCAGGTCGCTGGCAGTCTACATATCATGACACGATGATCGACCATGATAAAAATGTTGGACAAATGCTTGATCTGCTCGACGAGATGGGAATTGCCCAAGATACCTTCGTCGTGTATTCCACTGATAACGGGCCGCACAGCAATACCTGGCCTGACGGAGCAACGACCCCATTCCGTAGTGAAAAGAATACCAACTGGGAAGGGGCATTCCGTGTTCCGTTGCTTGTGCGCTGGCCTGGAAAGATCAAGGCAGGTTCAATTTCAAATGGCATCGTTCAGCACCATGACTGGCTGCCAACCTTCCTAGCCATGGCAGGTGATATAGAAGTAGTGGAGAAACTGAAGAAGGGATACAATGCCATCGGGCGAACGTATAAGAATCATATCGATGGTTTTAACCTGCTGCCCTACCTGACTGGTGAAGTAACACAAAGTCCCCGCAATATCTATTTCTATTTCAGTGACGATGGTGATGTGCTTGGTATACGTTTCGATAATTGGAAGTTCGTATTCATGGAACAGCGTTGCCCAGGAACCCTGCAAGTATGGGCTGATCCTTTCATCCGCCTTCGTATCCCGAAGATTTTCAACCTCCGTACCGATCCATATGAATTCGCGGATACCACTTCTAATTCGTACTGGGAATGGATGATTCACAATGCTTATTTTGTATACCTAGCCCAGTATGCAGCAGGAAAGTTTGCAGAAACCTTTAAGGAGTTCCCAGCCATCCAGAAGCCAAACACGTTCACGATAGATGATGCGATGGCGAAAATGTCTGAAGCTACTGCGAGTCATTAATAACAACAAAGCCTATTCAACATGTTAGACACAACAGAAGAAATCAATAAAGAAAGAGCGCTTAACCAGGAAAATATGGTGTTTATAGTTGGTAGAAGTTTTATGATGGGTTCAGATAAATTTTACTCTGAAGAAAAACCAGTGCATAAAGTTACAGTGGACAGTTTTTGGATGGATAAATGTCCTGTGACTAATAAAGAATTTAGTGATTTCGTTTCAGCAACTGATCATATTACGATAGCAGAAAGACCGTTGAATCCGGCTGATTTTCCTACTGTACCTAAAGAGGATCTTGTTCCAGGTTCCATGGTTTTTAAAAAAAGGAATGAATCTGTCGATCTGAAAAACTATGAAAACTGGTGGCAATGGATTAAGGGGGCCAGCTGGGAACATCCACAGGGACCTGGCAGCAGCATTATTGGATTGGATGATCATCCTGTTGTTCAGATAGCTTATGAAGATGCAGAAGCCTATGCTAAATGGGCAGGTAAAGAATTGCCCACGGAAGCAGAATGGGAGTTTGCAGCAAGAGGTGGATTAGATGGAATGGATTTTACATGGGGAAATGAAGATACACAGCTTACCAAACCAATGGCCAATACCTGGCAGGGAGAATTCCCTTACCAGAATTTACTAATAGATAAATATGAAGGCACTTCTCCTGTTGGTTCATTTGATCCAAATGGTTACGGTTTGTTTGATATGACGGGTAATGTTTGGGAATGGACATCGGACTGGTATGTCCCACATTTAGATGAATCTGCTAATAAAGTCAAAACTTGCTGCACAACTTCTGTCAATCCACGAGTAACATCACCCCAATACAGTTATGATCCGAGACAACCACAGTTTAAGATCCCAAGAAAAGTAGTAAAAGGAGGTTCGCATATCTGTGCTCCGAATTATTGTTTACGATACCGACCTGCTGCTCGACAACCACAGATGATCGATACAGGGATGACCCATATCGGATTTAGGTGTATTATCAGAAGAACATAATGATAAATAATATTTTTTTCAAATACCAATTCTGTCTACTAATGTAATAAAACTTTAATAATTCAACTGACCTCTTTTACAATATGGGGCAAGTAGGATTTTGAACCCATCTATGAAATGGGACCAGTTAATTATCTCTAATAATTGTACTATCACTAAGGACAAGTAATTTTAAATCAAATATATTATCAACAATAACGAAATGTAAGATCCAATCCATCAGAATTGTATACTATAAAAAATATACTTTACAAAATATTCATAGGCTATTATGACAAATGTGGGAAAATCTTTGTTATTTCTTTTTTAACATCTCTTGGCATATTTGGATCTTCAATTATCTTGTGAAGATCTTTTCTATCAATAGATAGTCCTTTCTCGCTAATTTTATAAAACCATTTGATATCGATTGGACTTATTATGAGAGTTGATTTATTGCATCCTCTCATTCCACATGTATTCAGTTCATCCTTGCTGAAACTTATATGACCTCCTTGACATTCATAAATCATTTACCAGATTTACAACACTGCTATTATAAAAAAGATCTAAATTTTATAATCCAGTTAACAATTACTTATATGTCGCAAATACTGGTTCAGGTACAGTATCCGTTATAAATGGTACCACAAATAATGTTGTTAAAAATATTTCAACAGGTGCTGGACCAATAGGGATAACATATAATGAATATAACGGTAACATTTATGTTACAAATTCAATAAAGGGGACAGTTTCAGTTATTGATGCACTTCTTAATACAGTAATTGATACTATTGATGTATTTACTAGTGACAATAATCTTACTGGAATAACATTCAATTCTAACAATGAAAACGTATATGTAGCTAACACTAACGCAGGTAGTATTTCTATCCTAGGATAGATCTTGCAATTGAGCTAACATAAACTCTCCTAAACTGAAGTGATAATATACTGACTAAAATAAATTCCCTAATCTATTGTTCTAGTGAGGTGTTGAACAATATTTAGATTGAACTTTCTGGTTTTATAGTAACTAGAAATTGCTTCTTTTAGAAAATCAAATGTATTATAGTAACATAAATTATGGTCCTTTCAAAGAAAAAATATACATGCTTCGAAAAAAATTATTAACTCAGTATCTGTATTCTACTATTTGTTAATTCAATTATATAGCATAAACAAACACATTTCACTTTATACTCTATTATTGATTAATTTTAGTCTTGTTTCATGTTTTTGTATTTCTAATGAGAGATTATGGAGGAAATGGGATCCGGGATTTCCGCTGTAATATTAGTATTAAAAATAGACTCATAATCTATAAACAGAAAGAATTACTTAGATGTTCCTAAAAAGAATTTTTATTTAATTATTATTGAATAATATTGTGTTTTAAGACTTTTAGAATTCTTTTAAATACTTTAATTTGGAACGAATACTGATCTAATACCTAATAAATGGTGAACCATAAGTAATAAGATCAAGTAAATATGGATTCATCTTACGGTCTTTACCCTTCATACATGTGATATACCTTGGCGATGATTTGCCAGGTTCCTTCGATCTTGATGAGCGTATGAAAGTCGGTATAGTTGGCACCTATCGCGTCCTTTTCCATGTCGACGCGTACTACCGCGGTCGTTGGCGTGATCGCTAGCACGTCGAGTCGAGTCTTGATGTCAGGAGCGGTACCATTTTTCTCTACAAAGTCATATAGGTTTTTAATTGGGCCACCGAGAAGATTGTCATTGGTGAAGCCGTACATTACGGCGTCCTTGTGGAAGGCCTTGGTGAGCCCGTCTATGCTGCCGACACGTAGCCCTTCGACATATTTGGAAACAGTCTCAACGACGTCTTCAAAGTCCTGGGTAGGTACAGTTTTGATATTCTTTGACATGTGCTGTCTCCTTCATATCGCAACTATATAACATTTTTTTTTCAATCTGTTGATAGAGTAAAAGTAAAAAAAGAACAAATGAGTTATGAGATTAATTTTAAAATTGTTCTGTGATTATTAATGATAATAAAACGCCACAAATGTCGAAAATAGCTTTGATAAAAGATATGAGAAATAAATTTGTGTATGATAATAAATTAAATACTTTTGGATTATATTATTGTAGAATAAGTATTGTGATATAATTATTTAAATAATTTTTATATTAACTTCATTATGATTAATATTATTATATATGGTATTTAGCTCAATATTGAGACTATCAAAGATCCTGTTAAGTTAAGATTATTTCAGTTCCAATAATTTTGAATAGAATCGTATTTCTAATTGCATTATAAATATAGATAACAATTAAGCTTATTATTATCCAACTGTAGACATACAACTTGTAGATCAAAACTTGAATTATTAAAAAAGAATTACTATTCTATCGAAAAAATAAAAATGTAAAATAGTAAGATTCTAGAAAAGTTTTATATAAATTTCTAATATGCAAAAATATAGCATTGTAAGATCCTATAATAAGAATTATTATTACATCATATAATGATTTTTTGATATTGATCAAAAATTATATAAATTGGTATGATAAAGTCGATTTAGATTTAGAACTATAATTGTCATTTTTGTAAAGGTACACAATAGTCAAGAAACACTACCTTGGTTTTGGTATTTAGGAAAAATATTTGTCAATAGTGGAATGTTGGTTTTTTAGCTAATATGTTTTTCTTTCAAAAAGTAATATAAATCTTTAAGAAAAGAGCTGAAAATGGAATAAAATATGTCTAAATGGTCTTGACAATCACTATATTTTACTGACGACGATCAACCGTCAATCGCTATCCTTTCTTTTGCAATCACTATCAAATTATATGTCTATCATAACTATCACAACTGTCAAAATACTATCAATGTAACATTGAAACGATTAGTAATAGTAGCAGAGTATTCTAGATATAGGACATTCACAACCAAAACTATTTTCCTAAGTTAACACAGTCATATCAAATGATTAAATAAAATTAAATAATACTTATATACAGAGGATAAAAATTCATTGGTACAAAGAAATATAAAAAATCAAAATTTTCAAAATGTCTCTAACTTGATAAAAATTGATTTTTCCCTTAAAAGAGAAGTTTTGTATGTTGTAACAGGAGCCTTAATAGGTGCAATAACAATGACTCTCCCAAGAACTATTTATGAGTTCCTTACTGGTTTACCTTATTATACATCATGGATAATATTTGGTCATGTAATAGGAGTTTATTCTTCAGATGCTGCTATTGCAGGATTTATAATCCATTTAATTACAGCAGCTTCTATTGGAATAGTAGTAGGTATCTTCTTATACAAAACAAATATTCTAAATATTAGTAAACCTATAAACGGTCTTATCTACGGTATTTTTGCAGGAACCATAATCTTTGTTGTATGGGCGATTCCAATAAATGAATTTATTTTAATTCCAGAAAACATTAAAACTACTGCCGATATAAATCCAACATTCACCCAACAAGAAGTATCTCAAAACATTCAAAGCAATAAATCAAATATTTTTCTGAACTCCTTGTTTCTCAATCTCTTATTTGGAATTACTGTTGGTCTTGTATCTTCTTTTTTATCTATAAAATTTGGTGCACGATATAAATGTAAAATCTGCAATGTGTCCTTTTCTAGAATAGACATTATAAGAAAACATTTAC
This sequence comes from Nitrososphaeraceae archaeon, assembly GCA_035630235.1. Classification (GTDB taxonomy): domain Archaea; phylum Thermoproteota; class Nitrososphaeria; order Nitrososphaerales; family Nitrososphaeraceae; genus TH1177. The sequence continues at coordinate 9,165 of DASQLB010000030.1, forward strand.
AATTAGTTCACCGTAGAGAACCAATACTACAAAAGAAGATTGCGATACTTGGAGGAGGTTTTGCTGGAGTTGAAGTTCTTACTAAACTACAAAAAGAATTTCAAAATGATATTAGAGTGGATATTACTCTAATTAGTAAAGATAATTACTTTCTTTTTACTCCCATGTTACATGAAGTATCTTCTGGTATGATAGAGCCTAGACATGTAGCATCACCATTGAGAGCATTTTGTAAAAGAGCTAGATTTATAGAGTCTGAAATTAAATCAATCGATTTAGAAAACAGAAAAATTGATTTTGCAAATCAAGTATTGGAAGCAAGATTTGCTGGTACTCAAAATAATATAACCAAAAAAGATGAACATAATAAAATGGGCAAATTATCAACATATAGCATGCCTTTAAATTCTTCAAATAGGTACAATGAGAATATAAGAAACGATTATAATGATAACAATAAAAGTAACATTAATACAAATAATGATCATTATATTAAATCAATAGATTATGATTATCTCGTATTGGCATTGGGAAGTAATACAAACTTCTTTGGAAATAAAAATTTAGAAAATGCATCATTCACAATGAAAAGTCTTTACGATGCATTTTCTATTAGAAGTCATATTATTGATACTTTAGAACAGACAGATATACTGTTATTTGAAGAAAAAAAAACAGTAGTAATAGAACAAAAAATTAAAGATAGTACTCCAATTAAAATCTCTCATTCAAATTCTCAAGATAATGATAATAGAATTGAAAACATGAGAACGAGTTTAACTACATATGTTGTAGTAGGCGGTGGTTTTGCAGGTGTTGAAACGATAGGAGAAATAAATGATTTTATAAAAGAATCTATCAAAGATTATTACCAAAATATAGATATAAAAGATGTTCGAGTTATTTTAATTAATTCTGGTTCTAGAATTTTGCCTGAAATGGATGAACAACTTGGTAATTTTGCTTTAGAAGAGTTGAAGAAAAAGAATGTAGAAGTTATTTTGAATAATAGAGTTATCGATGTAGAGTCCATATCAGAAGATAACTCAAGTAAAGAAAATCAATTGAGTCTTCGTGGCCCAAAGAAAATTAGTTTGAAAGATAATAGCTATATAATAGCAGATACCCTTATCTGGACTGCAGGAGTTGTACCAGAGAAATCAGTTATAAATATTGCTTGTGAACATGATAAAAATGGTAGAATTGTAACTGACAAATATTTACAGATTAAAGGATTTAAGGATACCTATGCTATAGGCGATTGTGCATTTATCATTGATCCAAAGACTGGAAATCCATATCCACCAACAGCACAACATGCTATACGTGAAGGACAGGTTACTGCAGAAAATATAATAACCTCACTAAAAAAAGAATTAAAATCTTCAAAGGCTATAGAAATAAAAGAAAATGAACAGAAGAAGGGAGAATTCATAGAATCAGGCAAAAAAGAATATTTGTATAAAACTAGGGGAATAATGGCCACAATTGGAAAAAGAAATGGAGTCGCCATGATTTTTGGACATTCAATAAAAGGAATTTTTGCATGGGCAATATGGAGATTTTTTTACTTGACTCATTTACCAACTCTAGAAAATAAAATAAGAGTTATGATAGATTGGGGAGTAGATCTGATTTTTGGAAGAAATTTAACAAGATTAAAGTCACCTATTGAAACAAAAGATATGATACCTAGAAAGAATATTGAAAAATAATAATTTATAATAGATATCCAAAATATTAGTAGAGCATTCTTTTCTCTATATTTTAAAAGTTCATCATCATAAAAACAACATAGAAAAGTTAACTAAATAAACAAATTTGTATTTGTTAATATAAAAGACAATAGAAAATGAGTTAGGATAAGATGTATGCAATCATTACTAACATAATACCAAATTTCATCATTTTGAATCTTTTTGCATTTTTACTTACTAATTTTTAATTCTATATTTCGTATAATATTATTGAATCTCTGTTTTACTTTATCTCCCTGGCCTTGACTTGAGGAACTTCATAGTAATCAACTAGAGAAATATTATTATTTGTTTGCTGTTTTGTGTATATTTTCGTACTCAAATACCTTTTGGCTTATTCTTTCAAATTCTTTTAAATAATTTTTATTTCTAGATCGCCATTTTTTGTTTACAAGATCTTTTGTAAATAACCACATATCTGCAATAACATAACTTTTCCATTGAATAAATTCATCTTCTAATTCTTTATCATGCTTTAATATAAAACCTAATCTGTGGTAAGTATTTGCTACATTTCTTGCTGCTTCTTCAGTTGCAGGATCAATTTCGAAAATTAAATTATCATTCCCCTTATCATTTTTATCATTTTTATAATTCAATTATTGAATTACTGAATTTATTTGTATCCATTAAAACATTC
>DASQLB010000031.1:0-6527 GCA_035630235.1 Nitrososphaeraceae archaeon
TGAACGAAGAGAATGAGGAACAAGAAGTAATAATAGAAGATATTATCCTAGAACTCGATACAAAATGAAAAATAGCTATATACAAAAAGCAAAAAGCTTTACTAAAAGATGAAGTTTTGAAGTACGGAGAAGAAGAGGATACTATTGATTATATTCTTTTCAGAATCTGTGAATTGACAAGTAAATTGTATTAAAATACAAATTTAATTTCTGACTATTTTTTATTCTTATGCATGAACTAAATCATAAATAGCAATTCAAGTATATTTTTATTTCTTTTATTTGAATTTAAAAATTTTTAATTTATAATACCTAATATCTCTTATGCAAATTCTTTTTGCCGGTGATGTTATGCTTGGTAGACTTGTAAACAAAGTTCTGGCAAATGCTCAATTTACTTATGTGTGGGGAAATACAATAGATATTATAAAGAGAGCTGATTTTTCTCTTATAAATTTAGAATGTGCAGTATCTTCAAATGGAAAAGAATGGAATAAAACTTTCAAAGTCTTTCATTTTAGAGCAAATCTTGATGCTATTCAAGTTTTGAATTCTGCCTCTATTGACTATGTATCTCTAGCAAATAATCATATACTAGATTACGATGTTGAAGCGTTACTTGATACACTGGATATATTGGACAAGAATAATATCTCTCATTCTGGTGCAGGTAGAAATTTGAAAGAAGCGATCAAACCAGCTATTATAGAAAAAAAATTAAAACTAAGTACAAGTAATAATCAGAACTATTATTATAATGTTGACAAAAAAGTAATCAATGATGATGATGATGATAATCTCAAAAAAAATACTATTAGAATTGGATTGATTTCTTTAACTGATAATGAGCCAGGATGGGAGGCAAAAGATGACTTTGCTGGAATAAACTATATTCCAATAACATTAGAGCCAGATAGATATTATTATAGACTTCAAAATTATATTGAAGAAGCTAAAAAACAATCCGATTTAGTTATTGTTTCTTCTCATGTAGGACCACATTTCAGAGAAACACCGTCTATGAAATATGTAAATTTTGCACATAAAATAATAGATTTGGGTGCTGATATTTATTGGGGACATAGCAACCATATGCCACAAGGAATCGAGCTTTATAAATACAATAATAATAATAAAATAATTCTATATGATTGTGGAGATTTCATAGATGACTATGCTATAGATTCCAATTATAGAAATGACTTATCTTTTATTTTTCTATTGCATTTTTTCATGGATAGAAATTCTAAATTATCAAATGATAATAATTGCAATAATGGTAATATATTGTTACAAAATAGTATGATGGAACTTATTCCTACAAAAATAACTAATTTTATGGTTAATACTATTCCGGTAGATGATAATGATACAGATATAATAATAAATAGAATGGCTAAAAGATGTTCATTATTAGGGACAAAATATTTATAGACGATAAAGAAAAGAGGATAAAAATCTTCCTATAATAAAAGAAAGTTAAATCCATATAAAATTCTATATTTTCAAAAAATCAAAACTATTATTACAAGTTATTAATTAATTTTTTTTATTGTTATATACATATTAAAATAATTCAATCGTTTACTTTATTATAACAATTATAAGGTTTATTTAATCTGCTTTTATTATTTACAACTACAATAAAATTAAATAAGAATTTTGATGATAACCTAATATGAGGTAATTTTTTAAATATAACTAAGATAATTATATCTAAAATTAATATAATAATCTACTAGACATATATGAATTTAAATAACATTGAGAGTAATAATTATACAAAATAATATAATAATCAGACTACAATGATTATAAAACATCAATTACTATGAGTAGAATTTAAATTTTAAGGGACCAAAAAATAATAAGTTTTGTATAAATTATTTTTCCATCAGAAGCAAGTCTTTGTCAATTCTGGTAAATATGCTAAATAAGGGGCTCAGAGGGATTTGAACTTTACTAATATATGGGTTCAGTATATTTTTTGAAACTTTATTTTACGAAATATATGGATAGACAAATAATAAATTTAAGGTATTAGAATTAGTTAGCAAGAATAAAAAAATGAGGAGGTTTAAGGTATGTGGGCTGGTGGATTGTCAAAGCAAGTTGCAGAAGCAGAAAAGAATAGAGGACTTGTCCCTATATTTTGAATACTCACGAGCCATCCATCAGTTGGTTCGTCAGGAGAATTGCGATTATCATTCAAAGTTTGATAACGATCAGTTGATTCAACCCCTAAACTATAACCTCCACTTATTGCAAAATCTCCTGGATCACAATTAGCATTGAGGTGTGCAATTTCGCTTGCATTAACCTGTGGTATAAATTCAGTAACTTCATAGGTATTAGTATTATTCAAAGTAGTAATACCTGATTGACCTACGAGTCCTGGTGGACCTTGTATTCCATTAGGACCGATTGGACCTTGTATTCCCTGAATACCTTGTGGACCTGCTGGACCCTGTGGACCTGGTGGGCCTTGAGTTCCTGTTTGATTATAATCTCTGTGATCTCTTTTATTATCATCAGATTTGATATGTTTACAAAACTCTACTGAACCTACAAAGAAACCTTCAAAGGGACCAGTTCTACATTCATATTTCTTATCATCTGTTGGATATTGACTATAATGACTATCTCCATATTTGCCATATTCTTGAGCCATTGCTACTGTATTGTTGTTGAGTAATGGTATTGCTGATAACATAACCAATGAACTTAGCAAAAATCCAAAGGTAAGTATTGATTTTTTATGCATAGCATTGTTAAACAATTAAAATATAATTGAAATTGGTAGGTACACTTGCTAACATAGTATTACATAATTTGATTAGTTAATGTTTAGTGTGATTTTCATTTGCTAATTATTATTAGTAAATCAATTTCTAAAAATATTACAACATTAAATACTAATTAAATTTCTATAGCAGAGATACTATACTATGTATAAATTATTTTTCAAATAATTTATTTTCTTTGTGTTTGTTAGAGTCACATTTTAACAATAGGATTTCTAGACATATTAAAGAAGTTGGTTGAGACTAAATTTCATCTTGAAATAGGGTTTTAATAGTGGTATTTAGCTTTTATTATTAGAAACTTAATTTGAAATTAACATTAACTAAAATAATTTTCTTTGTGATTAAAATAAACAATAAAAAAATGATGGAGGTTTAAGGCCTCAATGGTGGATTGTCAAAACATTTTATGAAAAGAACTATTTAAAAAAACTTAACTAAAAAAATGATAATTGTTATTATTTGATAGACCTTGTTTGTATATATGTGTGTTTAGTCTTGTTATGGAGACAGAATGATGGATGTAAATCTCTCATGATATCTGTCTTTCCATGAACAGGTTCATTAAAAAAGTGGTTCAGCATCCAATATACAATCGAACAAACCATTAAATTCATCCGTAAATGGCTCTAAAAATGGTAGAACTTCCAGAATTTTGTATACGGAGCCATGAAACTCATTATATGTTGTGGGGATAGTGTTAAGGATTAAACATATGTCTTCAAAACTTGAGAATGTTACTTGTTGTGGTATTAAATCTGGTCCATATACATATGTAGAAAATTCTACTCCATCTTCAAATGCTAGTTTTATAATTTCTAATTTGGATTCTTCAACATGTTGTTGAAAACAACCTTCCAAAGATTCCAAAATACAAAATTCGACTCCAACACCATTTCAGTCTCCTACATCATTATCATCACTAAATTTAACATTTTTACAAAATTCTACTGAACTTACGAAAAAGCCTTCGAATGGACCTGTTTGACACTCGTATTTTTTGTCGTCGGTTTGATATCTGCTATAAGAACTATCTCCATATTTGTCATATTCTTGAGCCATTGCTGTATTTGAAAAACCATTGTTCTGGTTGAGAAATGGCATTATCATTAACATTACTATTGAACTTGCTATAAGTCCAAAAGCAAGTGCTGACTTGTGCATATTATATCAATAATGAAAATCTATATTTGAAATGAGAAAAATAGTAGAGTAAGATATTCTATAAAGCAGAATAGAGAATGACAATTAAGTTTCTCATTAACAAATCATATTATCCAAAATAATACTGAAAAATATTTCATAATTTGTTTCTTTAACTAGAGTTATATCCTAGAGTAATAGATTACGATTAAAATCTGTAAAAATTTCTGTAATGTTGTTGGTTGCGAAAAGATTTACAGAAATAATTGTCTATATTTGTATTAAAATATTATCTAAAAATTGATTTAACAATTAATGAATTTTTAATAATATATTAAGAATATAGTTGATCTATCAAAGTAACAAAAGGAAGAGGTTCATTGAGGCTCATAAGACACATGTCCTCTAGTTTGGTTTTTCAGTCAAAAGAACTCCAAACAGAACCTCTTACTATATATTTAGATGATATATTAATAAAGTTATATACAAATTCTTTAATATGTTGCCTTTTTTTTTGTACTTTATTATTTTTATATAATATAAAATTTTAAATAACAAAAAAGATATTTAGATTATGTTATTGCTAATATATCTTTGTTTGTTGTATGCTGTAATTAGGCATTAGATGAACTTGCTGTTTGTTGTTTTGTGAATATTATTGCTTGAAACTTGTTGGAAAATATCATCTTCAACTATATTCATTTTACAATGTATTTATGTGATATTTTTTGCCACCGCGGTAGTATCATCCAGTCCGGACATTTCTTGTTATGTTTGTTTAGTAATAATTATGTTTTTCCCATTTTCATCTCGCACTAACCAACCAATCTCTTTTAGAAATTTTATTATTGACAGAATAAATTTTTTATTGTGATTTTCTTTGTTTGCTATATAGCTTATACCAAGACTTTGATTATTATTACTTAAGGTATGTATGGCTAGTTCTAGTTCTTTAAATCTTTTAGAATAGCGACCCTTAGGGGAGAATTTTAGCGTATTTATTCATCTACCCTATTCTGGCTATTACCTGATTGTATGTAATTGGTGTTTGTTTTTGCGCATGCCTTTAGATTATCACGTGTTTGTTCAAGTGCTGTATTGTATACTCTCATATTTGATGCTAGAGCATTGTTTGTTAGATTGCTAGTAATTAGCATGTAACTTGTAAAGCTATTTACCATTACTGCGTGATTTTGAGCAAATCTTTGTGGATTATACAAATCCCATAACCCATAGTTATTTCCACTATGTTTATCTACCTTTGATTGAAAAGAATCATTTACTTGTTTTTCAGCTTCTATTAAGTTAGGGGTAATTAAGGTGTTATTGTAGTCTCTATTTGTTCTTTCGTTGAAATTATTATTGTCTTTGTTAACCTTAGTTATATTTTTTAGTTCATTTACAGCTATATTTTCGTTTATTTTTATTTCTTCTTTTCCTGCTGACATGTATATATTTACGTTACTAAAATATATAAACTTATGCAACGATGTCTAGAATATAGTCATATTTTCTCTATAGATACTCTATTATTTGTTTAATTTAAAGTAATATATGTACTATTACAATAATAACAACTAGAGAAGACAAAGAAGATAGATAATAAAGTGATGTGGATGTACCTTCAAATATAGGTGCGATATGTATAGTTCAATATACTATTCTACAGTATTAATTCAGTATATAATTCTTATAGCTTAACAAACATACTATAAGTATACAACATTTACTACAAGATTATTTAAAGGTCGCCAATGTTAATAAAGTTGTTAATTATTATGCGTAATGAAGAAGAACGATGGTGGAATAGAATTCCATACAAATTAGAATGTAAAGAAGTAGAAAATTATGATAAAGTTATGGGTACTAGTTATCTAACTATATTCTATAATCTTGCTTTAGGGTATAAACAAAGGCTAAAGAAGATTATATCAACAATTAAAGTGAAATCATAAAGATATCAACAACAATCGAATAATATTTATCATTTTATAATGAGGAATTTTGCCTGCTTATTAATATCATTAGAATAATAGATTTATAAAATTATAAAATTTATATATATAATTCAATTATTAATATTTTTTTTATTCTAATTATACAATTCAGATAGATAGATAGATAAAAAATGTTAAAGCGAAGTAGATGAACCCTAGAAAACTACGGGCCCGTCGGGAGTAGTGCCCTCCATGTAGTAGGGTTCTATTACATACTATTTAGCTTTTTAGTATTTGATAAATTATATAAAATGAATTAGAGAATGAATAAGCTCAGTAGGATTTAATATATGTGTAGTTATCTCATTATGAAATAAGAATTTGAAAATTTATAATAATCTTTAGTTTAATAGTGTTGAAGTGAAAATCCTGTTATTTTTAATCACAACAAATATTGTAATCATGATGTTATCTGTTTTTATAGATTTAGCATTTGCTGAGCCAATTGTTGTTGTTGTTATCGAAAAACCAAAGTGGTGTAACTCTGCAAATTTAAGTTATTATTATACATTGGAGGAATTCCAGGAAGAATATAAATATCCATGTGCTACATATATGTAAAAATCTGTAACTTCTCACGTTG
>DASQLB010000032.1:0-10084 GCA_035630235.1 Nitrososphaeraceae archaeon
TGAATACATAATATTTATGGTATCCGCAGATCTACCTTTACTTTCAGAAATAGATATAATAAAGATCTTGAACAGATGTGATTTCAATGCTACCTGTTATTCCATTATATTTGATAAAAAAATTGTCGATGCAATATGCATAAAACCTAGCATAGTATTTGAATATAGAAAAAGGGATTATTGTTATTCAGCTATAACTATATTCAATCTCAAAGAAAGGATTAAAGATCAAACTTTAATTAATGAAAGACACATGATCATGAATCGTATTGGAATAGCTGTAAATGTAAATGAAAAAAAAGATTTACTTGTTGCTAGAAATTTAGTTAAAAGTTAACTTTTAGCTATGAATAGCATGTTTACAATAACGCCAAACCTAATCCAAAGAATTTAATAAATTGCCATTGATTTTAGCTTTACCACCTGATCTCTCTGCTAATAATTCATTACAGGATTTGCAATAGATATTAGAAGTTGTGTGGGAATAAATTATACTTTTTTCTTGACATTTTGAACATTCAATATTTAGAAATGCACTATTTGGTTTTGGTATTAATATATTTTCTTTCATAATCTAAACTCTACCTATTTATGCACCAATTTCTAATTTTCGCATACGCATACCTTCTCTCATTGATTTGCGTTGACAGGTTTTACAAGTATATCTTAAAGTAATCTTTTTAGTTGTTTTAGCGGTTCGTTTTAATTCAGGAAATTTCTGGCCTCCGTAGCCTTTTTTATCTTCTGCGTGCCTTCGTGAACCCAAAGCTGTTTTCCTATCTTTTCCTTTTTTATAGATAGAGACAGCTTGTGTTGTATGGCTTTTGCATTTTGGACAGAATTTACGCATTTCCTTCTGCATCTTCATATTAAACCTTTAGAGATTTAGGGTTATTTAAGGAAAACTACTACATTAATTAAAGCTCATAGATATATCTAATGCTTTTTTCTAAAAATATTCTAAAGCAATCGTGCACGATTTTATTATCAGGTAGAACAAATAGCCTAAAAACGTGATTTATGTAATAATATAATTTTAAACGCTTATAAGCAACCGTTTTATTATTCACTACAGGAAAATGGACATATTTGGTAATTTAATACAACAGCTCAGTATTGGAAGTGTACCTATTAATTTGGATACCTTCGGCGTATGGATACCATTGACATTTGGTTTAGCAGTAGGTTTAGCATACGTAATAGCATCTGGTTTAAGACGTCCAACATAAATAAGTAAAATTTTTTTCGATACTTTTTTTCTTTTTGTCTCCTAGAAAAAGAATATTTTGTGATTATGGGCTAAAGTCAGTTTTTCTTTATTAAGAGAATAGATTCGTCATGTTTGTCAAATTCTTTCAAGAATGATTTTAAAGTCAATATCGGAACAACTGGGACTCCATTAATAAATTTAAATATTGCATTATCCAATGTTATTATCATAGGGAGAGCTTGAGTTATTTTCTTTTCTCTTTCTAACCACAGCATTGTCCTTCGTATTTGTTTTTCAGCATATATTGTAAGAGTTGTTTTGTTGCTATATTTCCAATGTTTACAATCTATTGTAATTGCAAAATCGTTTTTTATCCCAATAACATCTAATTGAGCTCGAGGTTTGGACAAGATAATATTGACTTTGGTCTGGTACTCAAATAAACTCAAAAGTTCAGAAGTAAAGTATTCAAAGTCTTTCCATGACAAAAATTTAGAACATTCTTGAATATCACAACCCAATTGTAGTGCGAGTAACGATGCTCTAATTCGATCCATCTTCGAAAATATGAGCATCTGTTTTCCATTTTTATCTAAGCATATTCCAATTCTGTTTTTAGCTAAAAAATTCAATAATTGTTTAAATATTGCAACATTTTCTATCCCTGTTTTTAATCTAAAATCATTAAAATTTACTTCATTAGACATCCCTTGAATAGATTTTAAAATAATATTCGGATTAATATAATGAACCAATTTATGGTACTATAAACCTAATGAGAAATTTAATTTAAAAGCAGTATTTCTAATATTATATTCTGTTGATTTTGAAATCTTTTTTCGGTGCTTGCAGATTTAATAAAATCTGTTTCAATTCGTCATCAGTTAATGCACGATTGAGTCTTCCTGTTGAAGCGGCATTTATAAGATAATTTTCCACAGCACCAGCTAATTCAGGTTTAACTATTCTAACATTTGCAAGACGCTGTCTTGCGGTTGGTTCTAAAAGCACTAGCAATACCTTCTGCCTCATGGCATCAGCTTCTGCTTCTCTTCTTCGTGCTTCTTCATCGTTAGAATTTTGATTAGAGAGAGACATTTTTCTAAATTATCAAGAATACCTACTCAATTCAGGATTTGTTTTTTGTAACTCCTTGTGAATTTCTGTTGCTATCCTATCGACTCTTTTCATTCCGTCATCTGATATTATTCTTCCTTTATTTTTCTTAATAACGTACCCAGAACTTTCCAATTGTTTTAGACCTGTGCGTATAATTCCCCCGCTAGCATCTACATGATGAGCAAGATTATATCCTCTTTGTTTATTCCCGCCATACTTGCTTCGTAAATCATCAACACCAATTGGTCCATGAAGGTATACTTTTCTTAATATTGAAGCACATCTAATATACCACCAATCTTTATTTTGTGGAATTTTTTCAGTATGAGGACCAGTTTTTGAAAAATAAGACCATGCAGGAGGTTCTATCTTTTTATCATTTTTTAAATACGAAGCTAATTTTTCAATAAATCTATCAGACGGAACATCGTATACTTTAGCCATTATAGTATCACAATAAGTCTTCAACCCCTATAAATCCTTATTCTCATTAAACAAATGTAATTATATCAAATCAATTTTCGATATACAGTATTACAGGAGAGGCATGTAATTCTTATTGCTTTGATTTTTGATCTCCCTATTCTTATCCTGCAATTAAAACCGGGACAGATGAATAATTTACAGTTTTTACAATATGACTGACGTAAATCATAAGGAAGTTTTAGTCTTAATCTTTTTGCAATTTTTTTAGCGAGTTGAGCTTGCTCATTGGCTAATTCGTAATCGTGACCTAATTCTAGAAATGCGCTCCTAAGTAATATCAAAATTCTTTCATGTGCCAATAGTTTCGCTTGATGTTTTCCCAAAATTCTAATCTTGTATCTGTATTTTGAAAATAAAAATATTATGATCGAAAATTCAAAATCAATAAAATTAAACCTATATCATCAAATATTAAAGACATCAAGGCTAAGAGATTCATCTTGATATATCGCATTTCTATAGTATTAGCAGAATCTGCACTTGAAATTATACCAAGTGAATTAAGGAATAACCCGTTAATAATTAATTATTCTAAAAAAGTAGGTAAGAAGATTGAGGATGTTTTTCTTGACAAGAGCTACCACTATAGTGCTATGAAAGGAAAAAATATAGACTTTATTTGGAAAAGAGGCCGACCGGATCTAGTACATATATCTTTGTTATCGATATTATCAACTCCTCTCTTCTTAAAGAATTTGGTTGAAGTATATATTCATACTATAGATAATAAAGTTATTTTTATCGGAGAACAGGTACATATACCAAAATCCTATAGAAGATTTGAGGGATTAATAACAAAACTATACCAAGAAAAAGAGATAAAATATGATAAAAAAGATTACAGCAAGTATTTATTAAAAATTGAAAAAAATATGACTTTAGATAACTTGTTAGATAAGATTATCAAACCAGATAAAGTAATAGGATTTTCAAGTACTGGTATTCTCAAAGATCTTAAAAATATTGTATACGAAAATATAGAAACTAATAATAAAAAAATAGTATTTGTGATAGGTGGATTTCAGAGTGGTCATTTTTCTCAAAGCACACGAGAGAGGTTTCATATGACATATTCTATCTCAAAAGAGCGTTTGGAAGCCCACGTTGTTCTATCTAGATTAGTTTATGAGTGTGAAAACCATTTGTCTAACTTTCATGGTCTCACTTAATTCTCAAAAGAAAGATTTTTTAAAAAGATTAATAAAGTAAATTCGTTAAATGAATCAAAAAATGAAGTTTTTATTCGTTATACAATTAATTGTTTTTTTTATTACACTAAATATTTTATTGTTGAATCCGATTCATAATGCTCTTGCTGATGGTTTATTTGAAGAAAATTTACCTCCAGCTTCTGTAGGTGATAGGGAGGCTAGTCTTTATACTAAAATTAATCCCCCGATTTTGACCTCAGATAGCAAACAGGATGCTTTTTTTGAATTAAGATTATTTGATGCAAATACTGATGAGACTATTAAATTTGTATCGTATTTTATAACGGTTGAAAAAGATGATCAATTATTAATGAGAGATCTTTTTCATTCTTCTCAAGGCCCTCTAAAGTTAAAGATTAATCCTTCAAATAGCGAAACTGTCAGTGTCTTTGGTTCTACTGAACCTTTTCTTGGAGGGTGGACTAGTGAAACTGGAGATATTACCATTAATGGTCCATTACTTTTAGAAGGAGGATTATATCACTTTGGAATAGAAATATTTGGAATAGATAATCCGAGAAATATATTTAAACCAGAAAATGCTCCAAGGTTTGATTCCTGGCTAAGCATAGGTGATGTCTACAGAGATAATGTAATAGATGGTGGAAACAAATATAATATATCTCTAATATCCTATTATGATCGGATTCAGGATTTTAAATACAATCCTGATGAAAGTAACATGTCATGGATAATGCCTTTCAATTGGGATTTGAAAAGAATACAAGACAATAATATATTTGTCCACGAAGAAATAAAGATACCAAAAACTTTCACAAAGTTTAGTGAGGCCAATTCTTTTAAGGCGTTAGTTAATGGAAATCCTTTGATTGGAAGATCGATAGCATTAGATCCTTTTACTGAAGAAAAAAATTTCATCGTCCATCTACTATTGAATAAAGCAGATATTATAAAAATTGCTCAGAAACTGAACAATACGAACGATAAAATAATGACTTTTAATCTTTCGCCTGGAGAACAAAAACTAGTCGAAACAACATCAGAAGTAGTTTCGGATAGAGGTGGCATTCTAGTGCAGTTCACCTGGATGGATAAAATTATATCAAACCAGGACACAAATTTACAATTGCGTTTTTCCGATGCTCTTTCAACTAAAGAGATAAATGGTGATATTAAATATGATATCATAGTGTACGATAAATCAGGAAATAAAATTGTTACAAAACTAGATTTAATAGCACAGAATGCAACAGACTCCCAGGTAATCAAATTTCCATCCAAGGGGATTTATCAAATGGAATTAAATATAAAAGGTATAACTTATCCTGATTCAACTACTCCTGATGAAACAAGAAATGGAATAGCAAGAGGAACTGTCGTGGTCTCCTGATAAAAACAATACAAAAAAATATTTTTCTTAATTTACACTTTTTTCCTCGAGTATAAATGGTAGGTTATTATAGTTTATGACTTATTTAAAAGATTTATGAAGACTCAATTTGTCAATCATCTCGTGTGTTTAAATCATTCAGATAAACAGATTCGTTTAAAATTAAATAATTTAATCAGCGATAACCAAAATGAATGTCTTGAAGGATTTTTATATTGCACTAAATGTGATACAAAATATCCTATTATTGAAGGTATAGCCATAGTCGTACAAGATATCTTAGCCTACATTCAAAATAGGACAGAAACGTACGGAAAATGGTTATTACATTGCCAGTCGAAAGAAATGAAGGAATATCTAACTAAAATAGGAAAAACAATAATTGTATCTAATAAATCTAATACCTATGAAGACGGTGGAATTTGGTATTTACCATATAAGTGGTTCCAACAAGAACACCACAAAGAAGATAGACTGATTAAATCCTTGAAAGGAAGTCAAAGCGCTAATGAGCTTTACGATCGTGTTATAAATAGTATAAATCCAAAGATAGATGGAATAGCTTTGGATGTTGGTTGTGCAATGGGTAAAACTACATTGCAACTTGCACAAAAATATTCATTTGTAATAGGTATAGATCTTTCCTTTTCATTCATAAAGGAAGCTCGTAAATCTATGAAAGAATATAAACAAGGAAATATTGAATTTTGTGTAGCTAATGCTGAATCTCCACCTTTCCATCCAATGAAATTTGATCTTATAATAGCAATTAATCTGATTGAATTGGTGGATACTAAGAAGCTATTATCATGCTGTCATTGGTTATTAAAACCTCAAAGTGATATTATACTAACTGACCCTTATGATTTTAATAGAGAAAGAATTCTTGACAAAATATATGATGCTAAATCATTTAGAAGCTTAATTGAAGAAAATGGATTTGAAATAAACGAATCATGTTTAAAAAAAGAAGCCTTTATTCCTTGGATCTTAAAACTAAATGAACGAATTTATCTATTCTACTTTGTAGACTTTATTAAAGCTAAAAAACTCTCAAAACATAAAGTTTATTTAAATAAATACTAAACTTGAGATAATATTAAGAACAAATAGAAAGTAGTAGGACATGAGATATGTATGAGAGTATTATTTTCAAAGATAGAAAAAAGCTATCTCCTAGATATATACCTAAAGAGATCTCTCACAGAGAGAAACAAATAGACCTTTTAGTTAGAACATTTCTGGATATAAAAGATGATCCAGATAATTTTCCTTTAACTATATTACAAATGATAGGTCCAGCTGGAATAGGTAAAACATCAACTGTTATAAAATTTTCTGATATTCTGGAAAACGAATTAAGAAAAAACAAAATAAATATCAAAATAGTGTACATAAATTTAAAATTACAAGGTGGAAATAAATATGCAATTTACAAGTACTTGTTAAGCTGTATTGCTCCAGAATTGCCTGCACAAGGTCTTAGTGCTGAAGAAATGCTGAGACAAATGCTTGATTATTTGATTATTAATAATATGTATTCTATAGTTATACTTGATGAAATTGACTACTTGATCAAAATTTCGAAAGAAATTGGAATAATTTATGACCTAACGAGATTGAATGAATTTGATCCATCTAAAAAATGCAATGTTAAGGGAGTAATTTTTATTGCTAGAAGTACTGAATTTTATGATAAATTAGATGAAGCTGAATTAAGTTCGATGGGCCGAGCATACATTGAATTTCCTAATTATACAATTGAACAAACAAGTGAAATTCTTATTAGACGATCAAGAGATGCATTTCAAGAAAATGTAATTGGTACAGATATTATCGATTGGATAGCAAAAATAGTAGTTTCTCCTGTTGTCAATGGAGATATAAGATATGCCTTGGATTTACTATCATATGCAGGAAATATGGCCGAATCTGAAGGAACAGAAAGAGTGCTATTAGATCATGTGAAAAAAATTAATAGTCAAATATATAATGGAATAACAGATGATGATATTAATGAGTTCTCAAATGCTCAAATATTAGTTTTGTTGGGAATAATAAAGGGATTAAAGATTAAAAATAGAGATTATATAGACTTAAAAGAGATTAGGATGCAAAGTTTGGAAATGTCTCAAAAATACAAGGTAAAAAAATTAGAGGTAGAAGATATTTTAGATGATCTTGCCACCAGAAAAATTATTAAAATAATTTCTCTGAAAAAAATTAGTCTGATATCATCATCAATAGAAAACCTAGAGAAGACATTAATTAGTAAGATAGATTCAAATTTTGATTCCAAATGAATGATCCTTCTAACGTCAAGGATATTGTAGAAGATGGACTAGGAAGTATAGGTAAAATAAAAATATTAAGAGCATTAGCAGAAGAAAAAAAATTACTGACTGTATATAAATTACATAAAAAAACACACCTTAAAAGAGAGGATATTAAAAGAAATTTGTCCGAACTGATAAGAATCGACTGGGTGATAGAACAAAAAATTAGTAATAGTCTTTATTCACTTAATAGAGAAAATAAATACATGCAACGACTATTATTATTTTTTTATGAAATAGGATATATAGACAATATTTAATTGTACTTTCTATACCTTATGAATTGCATTGAATGACAAGAACAACCTACTAACAAGTTAAGAATGACTTTCAAATATCAATATATGTACGTATTAGAAATGGTATGAAATAGGAATATAGGAAAAACGTACCATAAAAATATTCTTAAAAAAATAATAGTTTTACAATAAAAAAATAAATTGTAATTTTATTTGGATTTAGATTATATAATATAATTGAATAAACTTCAAATATTAAACAACGCCTTATTAGATACTATTCTATGAAGCCCAAAAATGATTTAACTACAAGAATAGATCGAATTTTTATATTTGCACTTATTGGTGTATCATCTTATTTTTCAATCACAACAATTTCTTTTGCTGCAGCTCAAGAGGAGAATTTGAATATAATAGTAACTTTTTTTGATATTAATGATGATACTGGCGATGTTATAACGTTTATAAATTCGGATGGTTTTACAAAAGCTAAAATCTTCACCCCTCTCAAAAGTACTAAAATGGGGAACACTACTGAACTTCAATTTAATCTTACGACTAGTCAAGTGAGTATGGGAGAAAAATTTAGAGTATGTGCATTATTAGTCGAACATGACGGAATAATTTGCAAAATAGGAGAAAATTCCGAAGCAGAAAGACCTGAAATAATAGACTTTAGACTAGCAACTGATGAGATTGTTAAAATTGACGTGGAAAATGTACTAGTTCAAGACTTAGATGATACAGATAATGATAATGATGACCAGGATGGTGAAGGTAAACCTACTGGTAAAAATGAATAAGATGATGACTATATATTATAAATAACTTGAGGATAAAAGTATTTGTTACTTGAATATAGAAAATAATGCGTTCTACAACTCATTTAGTTGTAGATTAGAATCTATATATTCAACCAGCTACAACCATTCTTTTATTCTTTGTTTCTCAAAATTAATTTTTTTCTTATTGTATACAATTGATGGTTCTTTTAAAATTGTGATTGGTCCATTCCTGTTGTAAAAATCGGTATCAATAAATCCTGCTTTACCATTTCCGGTATCCATAAAACAGAATCCTTTACCATCGAATTGTAATATATGATTATATTCTTCTGACACAATACCTATTTTATTGATAATTTGAGAAGCAACAGATCTTGCTTGACCTTCTGCGAAAATACCTGCTTTTGGGATAGATATCGTATCATTTATTTTAATCTCTGTGACATCACCTATAGCAAATATATCTTTAAAGCTTGTTTCTAATGTAGATTTGTTTACTGATATCCAATTATTACTTTCCTCTACCAATCCAGACTTTTTAAGCACAGAAGGTGGAAAGTGAAAGGGTATTCCAACTAATATGTTATATTCCTTTTTTTCACCATTGTGAAATTCTAAGTTATTCTTATAAACTTTTTTCAGTTTATGGTTTGGAAACAAATTGATATTTTGTTGCTTTAGCATAGAACCTAGTTTTAAATTGGGTTTCTTCCCAGCAACAGGTAGAGGTAATTGAGAAGGAAAATAAATATCTACATCTATTTTGTTTCTCCTATTAATATTACGTATCATTTGATCTATTATAAATGCAGATTCATAAGGTGCTGGTGGACATTTATAAGGAAAACCCATTATCACAATAGCAATTTTTCCTTTCTCTAACGAGAGAATTTTTTTTCTTAAAGCTGGTATACTTTCTCCATCATAAAGGTTAAAACTATTTGGTTTAGTAAATCCATGAATCATATTTGTCGACATTTCTGCTCCTAGAGCAATAACTAGAAAATCATAATAAAGATGATCAACTTGATGAAGCAATTTTATTTGCTTTAATTTTGTATCGATTTTGGTTATTTCATCATGAATGAACGTAATTCCCTTTGATTCTAAATTTTTTAATGGAATTTTTGAATTATCTATAATTTTCCTTCCATCAAGTATCCATAAATTTGTCAATCCCATCATAAAATAATCTTTTTTATCAATAATTATTACATCATGAGTGTAGTCAAGGTTTTTTCTTAAGATATTCGAGATACAAAGTCCTCCAAATCCTGCCCCGAGAATTATTATTTTTTTACCCATATTGTAGTCGAATATTCTATCTTTCTTATTAAATATTTTAAT
>DASQLB010000033.1:0-2419 GCA_035630235.1 Nitrososphaeraceae archaeon
TTTTCGTATTAACAATTTAAATTTATTCAACGAATTGAACACCTGATTTGTATTTTTATAACATAACAAAATTTTTATAACATTTCAAAAGATGCATTTCGCATACTTTTTCCATTACATTTCTCAATTTTATTAATTTAAAAGAAAAAATCTCCAATTTTTGTGATTTTGGTAAAATAATGAAATTTTTGTTTGACTTGATAAAAACTACAATAATAATTTTTATTATATTTATTTTCATTTGTTGAGACAAGTTTCTAATAATAAAAGCTAAATTTGATGTAATAGAACCCTACTACATGGAGGGCACTACTCCCGACGATTCTGGTATCGTATCCTTCACGTACAAAATTCTTTTATATATAAGACTCTTATGTCCGAAGTATTATGAGGAGACTTGAACAAAATGGTGAGATATTGATTAGAGCCTTACTAATATCTGGAATCGTTATCGTTATGACGATGATAGTGGGAATTCATTCAGTTACCGGTAGTTCACAAGCGGCGTATGATCAGGGATATGACACGGGAAAAAATGATTGTTTTCAGGGAAAAAATTATAATTCTAATCAGGGGCCTCCAAACTCCCCACGATATGTAGTAGGATATAATGATGGCTGGTTAGATGCTGGCTGCCCATGAAATAATAATAAAAGTACATTATAGCAGCTTAATGCTGATACTTTCAGGAAATACCAAGAACAAATTAGCATCTAACACAAGAACTAGTTGATGACACTTGACTTATCCTAATTGTTGTTTGAATACTAAATCTATCTATGTTCATTTAACTTCTAAAGCATACAGTTTTAAAGAATTATAAAATAAGTTTCTAATAATAAAAGCTAAATATGAGATAGCAGTATCTCGATAATAATAGACTCCTCTTTTATAACTGCTATCGGTATTACTCCAGATGGGCCCATAGTTTTCTCTGGTTCACTATATTTGATAATTTTGACATAAGCATAGTTATTCATCCTTCCATCTCATTATCAATAATTCACTAAATTTGACAAGTTTGTAGGAGAAAATACAAGAATTATAGAATTTGTAACCAACCTTTTTTATTGCCTTAATCATTTGAGGATATAACCAGTCTCTGTCTTCTTTTGTAATTTGTGGGTCTGAAAGGAAAAACTCGTCTGTTATAATCATTAGTTTAAATTTGTATTTTTCTATATCCTTTTCCAATTCTTTTATCAAGAAATGTGCCAATTGATAAATTGTGAACATCCTTCTTACTATTACATTTTTTAATGTCTTATCTAATATTCTATATTTTTTATCAACTATTTCTGTTATATTGTAAAAGTCAAATTTGTTGTCAGTAACTAGTACAAATACTGTTAGAGATTCAAGACCACAATGTCGGTTTGGCACTATACCTCTGACAATAGTATCACCAACAAAATATGAATGAGGTTTAACAAAACAAGATATCGCCTATTGTTAGTTCAATTGTTTTTCTTCTTTTTCTTATTTTCTTGTTGATTTTATCATTATATGAAAATTCTAGTCTATAAAAATAATGTGCTGATTCTCATTTATGTCTAGTTTCATTATATTCATTTTTTATTTTGATATTATATCTAAAGTGACAAATTACAATACAATACTATAAATCCATTTTTGTCGGTTACATCCAAAGATATAACACAATTCTCCTTTGAATTAGTGCAGTAAACTAATGCTTAAATAATTTGAAACATAATCTCAAGTATGGTCCATCATAAGATGCCAGAGATCGAAGAAAGACTTACCACAAGCCAAGATCATTTAGGTAGTATTAGAAAAATGATTACACAAGATAAGAGCTATCAAGAAATTATACATGAGATTTCTTTAGTTCGATCAGAATTGGATAACATTACAGAGATTGCAATTCAAGACCTATCTGAACACGAAGAACAAATTAGTTGAAGATATTATCTTGGGAAGAAGAGAGGGGTAAATTATGATATTAAAACTCAGGATTAAAATTCCAATAACTGATTACATTCAGTGAAATCGATAAATTATATTATAATGTGGGTAATTATTCTTCAATATTTGAATTAGAATAATATGATATTTTATGGTTTTTATTTTATTATTATTAAATTGCGATTAGACGATGAACTAAACTAATTTAATACAATATATACATTAGAATTGAAGTTCGTTTCATTTCTGATAGTTTATTGGCTTAGATGATATTTAACCTTATACTCACAAAATAATCTTATGTAGGATAGCAAATTAGAACTAAATCAATTGTTTAAATTTTAATTAGAGATGTTCAAATTTATTTATACATAATAACATGTGAATAATTAATTAATTCCTTTTTTAATTTCATTAATAAAATATTAACGAAATTATTGAATCACAGGAAAGTCTCATTCAAGAGAATTAGCAATAATTTTAAATATATTTG
>DASQLB010000034.1:0-4337 GCA_035630235.1 Nitrososphaeraceae archaeon
AGTCAATAGTATTAATCTTAATATGATTTGATTATGAAATAGTATACATGTCTTCCACTAAAAAAGATAATGTAAAAGAAAATACCAACCAATTTAAGGAAAACACAGATAGATATTTAGAACAACAGAGACAACAATATAAAGATACAGCATCCAATATCTCTCAAACTACAGAAAAAATTAACGAAAGTGTAAATAAATTTCAAGAGAACAATAGAATAGTTTTTGAAAAGAATGTAGATACTTTCAGAAAATCTCAAGAACAAATTAACAGAACAATACAAGAAATATCAAACAACTCTATACAGTTACAAAAGAATGCCTTTGATACATATCAATCCTCATATACTCAATTTTGGGATAACATCAATAATAACTCATACTGGAAAAATTTCAATATACCACAAAGATATTCTGAAACATCTGATACATTAAACAAAAACATACAAAATTACACAATTAATGCCACAAACTTCATAAATGAAATCGCTGTTAGTGGTATTGAGAATTTTAATAAATCAATAGAACTAACACAAAGATATTACAATGATATTGTGCAAAATAATTTCAATTATGCACAAAAAATAGAAAGATCATACAATAGACAATAAATAAATAAACAATAAAAATACATTTTTCTTTCTTTTTGATTATTATATAATATTATTTTTTTTATCTTCGATTATCAAAATCTTTAAATAAATATGCTCTAATCATCAAAGCTTTTGATAAAGTGTAAGTTAGATCTTTTTCATCTACTTCTATAGTCTTATTAATACATCTTAAAGCCTCCTCTTTTTTTGACTACTTCTGTTCTGAAAAATGTCATATTCAAAGACATAAAATAAAATCAAGTCTAGAGTAAGTAAACTCATGTATAGTAGTATTATATCATTTTATCAATAAAATCTAGAATAGATTTCCGTCTCATTCATAGACAATACTAATTGGTACTAGTAGTAGATTCAGAAGATGCTAAATTCTTTTTACCTGACACTCCATGTATAATACTTTCTATTCCTATTATCAAAAGGTTAACTGCTAACATAAATGTCAGAATAAATATTCCTACTAATGGATTTATAAAGACCAAAAATGATATGCCTATAGATAATATTCCTACCGCAACAAGAAATATTCTTGACCATTTTGAAGTCTGCTTATCAAAAATTCCATGGACTATTCTTGCAGCTCCTATAAATAAAAGTCCAAGAGCAAGTAAAGTAACTAATATCCCTATTGTAAATATAGGAAAAGCTATAATTATTATTGCTAATGCAATTGCTAAACCACCTAATACAATATTACTAATCCTAGTAGATGATTTTTTAATATATGGCAAAAAGCCAATAGATACTCTTTCTATTCCTACCACTAGTAATGTAAGTGAAAGTAGAAAAACAAGAATTTCAATACCGAATCCAGGATTTATTATTACTGCAATTGATAGACCTATGGCAATGATTCCAACTATTATCTGCAAAATTCTAATGCCTTTGGAAACACCCTTTTCAGATGCTGTTTTCATTAGGAATAGGTTTCATTGCCATGGCATATTTAAAAAGGTATCTAATTTTTTTTATGTATATTACTAAGATAAAATCAAGTTTTAACTTTCTATATTTAGAGATTGGATTGAATTTTTTTATTCTAAATATAATGATATTTCTGTAGAAGTTTACAAAAATTGCTAAAACATCACGCTAAAACCTAGTTGAAGAACAAGTAGCACCTATTCAGTAGATAAAGATAAAAATCAAAAATTTATTTTTTAAAATAGGCATTATGCTAATAGATATTAAATCCTTGAAATTTAATTTTATATATGTCTTGTAGGCTCTTAACTTAACAGTTTTTAGTTGATTTAGTTATTTTATTCTCATGATTGTAGAAAAAAATATTAGACATTGTAGAATATTGAAAGGTATGATATATTCTCAACCGTTATGTTAAGAATCTATTACCATGGATTTCACTAGGCAAATAGATGATAAGGATAACTGTCTCAAATTGTTATATTCAACCATTCCTAGAGTGAATTGGAATCATTTTTTTAATAAAATGACAAATAAGTTATTACTAATTCAAAAATAAATTAGTGATATCTAATTTTCATATAATTTATAATAATGCATCAAAGAATTAGATTGGAATTTCTAATTTATTATAATTTATATGCATAAACATTATAAAAATTAATGACTAATATGTCAAGTCAGAACCAAGAAAATACAAAACAAATCAAAAATACAAAAGAACAAACTAACAACAAAATTACAGATCAAGAAGAAGAGCAACAAAAACAACAGATAGAAGATACACAAAAATCTATCATTTTAGACACTATTACAAACAACAAGACTGAAAACCATAATACCAATGAATATCAACATCCAAATAAAGCGATTCTTGATAATGGTATCGAGACCACAAACAAATATCAATTGCAAACAATAAACTCTATTCAATCATTCTCAGATAATAGTATAAGTTTACAACAGAATCTCTTTACTACTTTTCAATCAGGATATTCAAAATTTATAACCAATATATTCAAGTCCTATTGGAATAATTTTCTATTTCCGACAGCATATCTGAAATTATACAATAATACTAATCAGATTATAATCGACAATATGAGTAATTCCTCGAGAATGTTAAATGACTTGTTAGAATCACATATAGAACCCTTTAATATATCAATAGAACTCGCGCAAAAATACTATAACAATGGAATCAGAAATTACTTTAACTTTGGTAAGAAAATAATAGAAATGATTTACAACCATTAAAAAATTTTTTTATATATACAATTTAATAAATTAAGATTATACAAGATCATGTTCTAATAATCCAAAGATTTCATATTTAGTAATTCAAGTTGCTATATTATTTTAATATAATACATACTATTTAAGTCAAATTTGTTTCATATTCTACTGAGAAAAATTACAAAAATGTAGATAATCCTTGTCTCTTTTGCTGAACTCATTTAACCGTATAATGTAAATTTTAAGTAACATATTTATACTCTTATTCAAAAATATTGAATCTTTTCTTGAATGGGATCAAGCAGATATGAACTCAATTTCCCACAACAAAAAATTAATAATTAAAATAATAATTTTCATTATTATCTTATTTTGACCATTCCTGTGTGAAATTTCTTGAAATTCATAACTATATTAACTAATATTTATTCATAGTTCTGAAAATGTTAAAAATTACATATAATATTTATAAAGAAGATTGTAGTTGAACTAGAAGAGAACGTGTAAAAATGTCTACCACAAAAGGTAAAAATATATTGATAGTAGATGATGATGAAGATTTCATTGATCTATTTAAAACATTTTTAGAATATGATGGTTACAAAGTAGTTGCTTTCACCGATCCTATTGATGCTTTGTACTCTTTTAGAAAAAATATATATGATCTTGTTTTACTTGATTTGGAAACACCCAAAATAAATGGTATAATATTATCTCACAAATTGAAAAATATAGATCCTACTCTATTATTTTGTTTTATTACTACAAATAAAAAGTTCATAGAACACCTTAAGAGAAATAATCTCGATATCGAAAAAATTGTTATACACAAATCAATTTGGTTAAACGAACTTAGAACTAAAGTTCATTCACTTTTATTCAACCAACAACAACAAAAAGAAGACAAAGATAAATTAGTGATGTTAATATGATTAATAAATAGAATATAAATTATAAAAAAATCGAAGAAAATAATTAATTTATATCCAAACAGTATTATGAGATAATACTAGTCTTCTGATTTGATCTTCTGATAATTGTGTTATATGTTTATAATTATAAACACACATTCCAAGAATTGATTTGCTAAATTTAAATGGAGTTTCACATTCATAATCAACTAATTCATTAACTAAACCATATTCAAAGAAACAATCAAGCATAGCAAATATTCGTAATCCCTTAATTTCTTTCTTCTTCCTAACTTGATCTGCAAGATTAAAGAAGTTCTTATGTACTTTATCATTATCTAGTGTTACTGTGTTAATTTTATTGTCTTTTTGATTAAAGGATAAATAAAATTCTTCAGTATAGGCAATCTTTAACAATCCTTTATTCTGTATTTTATTTAAATCAATATAACGCTCTAATGCCATTTGAGATTTGAAATTAGATAAATCAATGTCTCTACTTAATAGCAGTAGAGTTGTTTCATTATTTTCTAGTCCTATTTTTAGAAATTTAATTGCATCTTTGATACTATCATCAGCAGAAGAATAAGTATGCATACAATGATCTTTTAGTTTTAGTCGATCAAGTCTTTCCTTTTTCTTTGTTGTGGAAATT
>DASQLB010000035.1:0-10548 GCA_035630235.1 Nitrososphaeraceae archaeon
GCAAACTAGCAATAATAAAGTCTGTGATCTTTTGGATCACAGAAGTTTTATGGAATTTGCTGAAAATCATTACTATAACAAAATTTTATTTTTTGTTTCTTGATATATCAACAAAGGTTAATGTTACCTTTGTAAAATTAGATTATTTTTAGTGATAGTATTGAATTTCTGTTTACATTCTTCCCGTTTACCTTCTGAAACCTCGTAATAGACTACCAGAGAAATGTTATTGCCATTAACGTGTGATTGTGAACCATGAACTTTCCCGTTTACTTCTGTAACAATATCACTCAAGATCTCATAATGTTTCTGTACTGAATTAATAGGACCAGTCAACAACTCTAAGGAATTAGACATTTTTGGTTTAGGTGGTTTTGCAAATCTATTGTAATAATTTGGTTTGTTATTCATAACTGAGTTATGACGAGTAGATTTCTGTTGATATGAACGGTTAGGACATTGGTGTTTTTGTATTGTAAATACTTCAAAGTATGTATTTTCTGCAATATTACAAAAAATCCTTGTTCCACATTGATAACTGCAGTCTTTAGGAATAATATTTTGATTAGAGCTCATTTCTTGATCTTTTCTTCTTCTTCTTCTACTGCTTTATCAAAGGAAGTTAGATTTTAATTCTAAAGGTAAGATAAAGAATGATCTTAAACATGTAGGAGGTTATTTTCCACCTGGATTCCAAAAGATCAAAACAGACACAGCATATTCCGAATTTTATCAATTATTAAAAAAGGAGAAATTTCTTTTATGAATCTTCTATTTCTGTATAATCTTCTTCTTCAGGTTTGGTTCCTCATTATTAATAAATTGTTGTATCCTCTCTTCTTCATAATCTTCTTCTTCTTCTTTAATATTTGTTTTATTCATAGTATCAAATTGTTGTATCATTTGAGGATCTGCCACCGCAGCTTTGAATATTTGGTTCTCTGCTTTTAATATAGTAACTTGAATTCTAGTAAGAGTATCTAATGAATTATTAATGTCTGAACTATCGATAGCTTTGATAGCTTTATGTAAAACACTTAGAAATTTAGTGGGCGAAGGTTCTAATAGTAATAATTGTGATTCAACATCTCCAACACTTGTTAGTGCTTCTTTGAAATCTTCATCAACTATTGCTAACTTTGCTTTCATCAAAGTATCCTTTAATTCACCGATATTCACTTTCATTAATGCCTGAGCGGTGACATTCATGTTTTGATTTTGTGATTGTGGTGCTGTTTGGTTGACCGATTTAGTCTGAGCTTGTACATTTTCTAGCAATGACGGAATAGATAAGAGAGCAAGTGGAATTACCAAGTAGACAATTATATTTTGATATTTCATTTGAATAATAGAGCAGGAGATTATTAATATAACATATGAAAAAAATCTCACATAGAATTACAAATCGAATTTTCTGAAAGTTTCTTATAATATTGTTTTAAATTATTTATTTATTACTACAATTGGAGATAACAATGTACAACATTTTTATGAAGATATAATTATAAATATTAAGTAAAATAAAAATTTAAATTAATTTCTGACTAATTTATTTTATTTTAATACAAATTTATCAGCTGTCGATTCACGGATGATGAAAAGAATATAATCAATAGTATCTTCTTCTTCTTCGTACTCCAACACTTCATCTTTTAGTAAAGCTTTTTGCTTTTTGGTTATAGCTATTTTTCTTTGTTTATTAAGTTCTTGAATAATATCTTCTATTATTATTACTTCTTGTTCCTCATTCTCTTGGTTCATCATTTTTATACTGAATGCTTTATATTTTTCCAAAACCCGATCTATCATTCCTATAATTTTTTGTTGATGTTCATTATAGGTAGGATGTGATTTAGGATGAACCATTTTTTGGAGTTCAGCTCTAATAGACAATAAATGATTTTCAAATTTGTTTATTGTTTTTGTTGTCATATCTTCATAATCATTATTATTTTGATTTACCCAAGGGTCAAGATTTGGCATAATGTAAACATAAAAAAATGTATTTATAAATTTGATAGATACCTGGAGGAAGGGAGAGAGAGCGAGAAAGAATAGAGTTGTAAGAATACAATCATTTAGTTTTATCAATCCTAATAAAAAAGATCATGAAATAATAACAGCAGAAAATTCAAAATATATAATATTTTGCAGTATTATTGTGGATAATATGATTAATTAATGAAAAACTTAATTGTCATTCCCTAATTTACTTTATAGAATTTCTTACTCTACTATTTTTCGCATTTCAAATATATTTTATCAATATCATTAAAATAATGCACAAGTCAGCACTAAGTTTTGGACTTTTAGCAAGTTCATTGGTAATGTTAGCAATAATGCCATTTCTTAACCAGAACAATAGTTTTTTCAATGTATTGGCTCAAGAATATGACAAATATGGAGATAGTTCTTATAGCCAATATCCAACAGACGACAAGAAATATGAATGTAGAACTGGCCCTTTTGAAGGATTCTTTGTTAGTTCAGTAGAATTCTGTAAACATGTTAAATTTGATGATAATAAAAGAGATCACAGAGATAATAATCAAACAGGAACACAAGGCCCACCAGGTCCACAAGGTGAACAAGGTATTCAGGGAATACAGGGCCCAATAGGTCCTAATGGAACACAAGGTCCACCTGGTCCTAAAGTAATTTCACCAGAAAATACTTACCAAGTTAGAGGTAACGATATCAATACTACTAACGATCAACAGGTAACATCAGTAGCAAGTTGTGATCCTGGAGATATAGCATTAGGGGGGATTGCCGATGTATATGGACTGTTGGGAAGCGGTAATACTTTAGGAAATGTTACAGATTTTTTGTCAGGTAATACTCTAGATACCACATCTTATGTTTCAAGCGTAGTTGTTGTAGAAGATGCACAGATTGGAGTACTTGGCTTTGCAAATTGTTTTGACAATCCACCATTGAGACCTTAAATATCTCATTTTTTTATTTTTATCATAATAACAGACACTTATTGTAATTATTGAAATGAATACTAATTTCAGAACATAGAACGAGAATTTGGAAAACTAATAAATATTATTTTTAATATATTATTATTACAATATACTCTCTCTATCAAATCTTGTCCTCCCAACTTTAATTCGATCTGAGATATTCTATTCTATTCACCACCAATTACCTTTACTAACACTCTTTTATTTCTACCACCATCGAATTCTCCATAAAATATCTGCTCCCATGGACCAAAGTCTAATTTTCCATTTGTGATAGCAACTATAACTTCTCTTCCCATTATTTGGCGTTTTAAGTGTGCATCAGCATTATCTTCTCCTGTTTCATTATGTTGATATTTACTCGTAGGCTCATGAGGAGCTAAGCTCTCAAGCCATATTTCGAAATCTCTATGCAGTCCTCTTTCATTATCATTTATAAAAACGCTAGCCGTAATATGCATCGCATTTACTAAACAAAGTCCTTCCTTTATTCCACTTTCTTCAACTATCTTTCTTACATTTGAAGTAATATTAACAAATGCACGTCTTGTAGAAGTGTTAAATGTAAGATATTCTGTTTTGGATTTCATCATAATTATGTTTAAAAAATCCTGTTAATATATTATGTCTCTACTCTTTTTTTAGCTCAAACAACTGCATTAGCAGTTGTTATTATTATTTTTGTGATTTAGTAATTCAAGTCAATTTGTCTTATATTTCAGAAAGTATAGATGAAGTGAGTGAAAGAAAAAGGCTAAATAACAAAAACAATGGACCATTCACTGCAAAGAAGTAATCCCACCGAACCCGAGATTGAGTTAATAACAATGGTAACAAATTCAGCCAAGTTGTTCTAGTAATTATAGACTAAAGAATAAGAAAAATAGCATTGAGAGATATTGGTTTACAGGTATAATCTTTTATATTTCTCAGTGTATATATTATATGTTTAGCTCGTCTTCCATAAAAGAAAAATCCAACAAAAGGCCATAAAAACTGTTTTCAATGCAAAGAGGAAGAAGGGGAAGTGTTGATCGACTCCTACTTCTTCTTTTATATTATTGTATATTTGTTTATTCTTAGTAACCTAGGTAACATATAAAACCAATTATTTGAAGAACTCCTACAATTATTATTACGATTTTCCTTTGAGAAAGAATAAATATTAACGCAGAGAAAGCATTTTTATATTTCACTATAATGTATATTTTTATTTCTTATATCGTTTTGATAGAAGTATTTAAAGTCCCAAACTATATTTTATGACAGATCTATAGGTTATAAACAAAAAAATTAAATGTTTTACATATCAAACGATCATCCATACAGATCTAGAACCAAAATAGAACTTGAAGAAAATGAATTAATGATTTCTATGAATTAAATAAATCTATATAATAATATACATTTAAACAATAATACATATTGGTTTGCTAACTCTTGATATGTAGATAAAACACAGTGAGTAATAAGTAAACAATTTTTTTTAGCTTAATCATCACTTGTTGCATTCTTAAACCCATAATCCTGGCGTTATGAGAACCAACCAGCTGAGTATTAAGTTATTATTAACAGTCCTAGAATAATATTATAAAGAAATTTAACTTTATTTACCTCCTCCAATGAAAATTTTCAGAATTATGTTAATAATAAAAGTTAACTAAGGAAAACTTCAATAAACATTCTTCAATCTAATTTAGTGCTCTGTTAGCACGTGTATCTCAAAACCTGGTATATACTAAATGTTTAAAACAGTTATGCTCAGGTCAGAAGTTTTTACTTGTGGAAATTTTGGTAGATTTAGTGGTCATGTTGATTATTTTTAAAAAGATCTAAACAATATTAAATTGAAAGTAATATTTTAAATAAAATAATTAGAAAATGGATACTGTAATTATATTTCCATAAATTAATTAAATAGTATATATTATTGAATGATCATTAGAAATCATAATATACTTTATTATTAAAAAATACAAAAAACAGATATTGAAAGTAATAGAAAGAATAATAATAAATATGTGTAGGTGAGTTTGATTAAAAATAAGATGTGAAAATTATATTGAAGGTATTCAGAAATGTTGGAATAGAGCAACCCAACTCGTTATCATACAACAAAGTAGCGCTCCTGTTGATATTCAAAGAATCTGGATATGTGATAATTGCTTTAACATAAAATTTTTAAACGATAATAAATTTAGAGATCAATTACTACAAGTAACAAATTTAAATAAAAATAAAAATGATGACTTTATCGATTAATTGAGATCTGATTGAAAGGTCAGCAATAGTTAGGAAAAAATAGAATAACATCTAGTTATTTTATTAACGATGATAATAAGTAATGAAAATAAGTTAAGAATCTATATCTCCAAACTATATTATGATGTATACTTAATTGATAAATATATTGACAGTAAAATTAATTATTGATTACACCTAGTAGGAAAGCCACTTGAATCCATTATTGTCATAGTCTGGACCAAAGTCAACCGCCACACTGTCATGTGATAGTTCAGGCTATGACAATTTGTTATTACTATTTACTTGACTAGAAATATTTTAAGATTAGAAAAATGCTACTTTATTGTTAGCTACAAGAAGGTCTTAAATAATCATTCTCAATAATCTACTGCTTATCTCTATTACTCAATCAATGCTTGGCTATTAAATAGTAAAGAATTTGCATCAAATTATTAATAAATGATAAATAATAATTATATAATATTATGAGCAAATTATAAGATTGCGTCCATCGACAGACTATTCTATCACTCAACTAGTCCTCTGAATAATATAATGTTATGGAATAAACTTGTAAATAAAGATAAATGAATACAGTAATTAATATATTGCTTTATTGAGATAACTTTTTTCCAAAACTATTTGAATATTATTTGATTTTCCATCAAATAAGAGATTAAATAACTATTAATAGAAACAAAACAATAAATTAGAAAGATTAAATTTCTTTTTACCCCAACTATTGAAAGTAAGGTTGCACCTGATCAACCTGCAAAACTAAAAAAGACTATGATTCAAACCCTTAGAATAATAAAATTTTTTTATTATCTAATGGGGCTATTAATTTATTAGAATTTATGATTAGTAGAGGAATAATTAATAGGTATGAATTCTCAAAAAAGAAATTTGAATATATGGTATTATAAAATACTTAATCCTAACTTTTTTGGAAATTTTCTTTCCCAATCATGACTATCTTCTTATAAGTTCCTGTAAATGTTGTAGAAACTAGAAAAATAACATATTATCAATAAACATTCTTAGAATCCAAAAAATATATTTAGAATAATGAGAAGACCAAAAGAAATATTTCCTAAAGGGATGCAACATTTCGATATACAAATCATTCATAAACTTTTTTCAAAAAAAATCTATAACATTAATGTTTACTATACATATCATTACATAAAAAAAGTTTATTCATTTACATTAGGCAATATTAGATGTAATTGCGTAATTGAGGCATATCTATAATATCAATTTTTCAACATCCATTACAACCTCATATAAGAATCAACAGACTCACATTTTTGAAAGTTTCGACCATACATAGAGAATTTATAATTTCATAAGCGTCTATTGGTGATGAGGATACTTGGAAATGTACTATGACATTAGATGGATGCATAAAATTATAATAATATTACATTATCTATATAACATCAATGTCAAATAATTATACTGATTCTTTGAAATATATTCATTCTAAAATAGGTTCTAAAATAGTTATATTTGTTTGTATTCAAATTATTTTTATCGTTTCTAGTTTTATTATACTCTCATATTACCAATCACAAATGACTTATTTAGGAAATTCAATAAATATTGCCGCTATGAATCGATTTCTCACGTTTAGTCTACTTGTGCATACATCAGAATATTTGTTAGAAGGTAGAGAAGTTAGTAATAAGGATGTAGCTAGAATCAAAATGGCGATAAATCATATAGATTCAGACATATTATTATTAAAACAAGGAGGAAATGTAGCCGGTATCCATTTAAAGCCATTACCAGTAGAATTTCTAAGTGAATGGAAAGAGATAAATCAGAAATGGTTTTCAATAAAAAAAATTATAACAGCCAATTTAATTACATTAAATCAAACATCTAATTCGGAAAAAACAGCAGATAATTTTATAGAAATAGTGCCTGAAGCAGAAATATTGTCATTAATAGATTTATCAAATACATTGATTACAAATTTAGGAAAATATGTAAAAAGCAATACAGAGAATTTGTTATTTATTCAGAGATTCTTTATAGTGTTAGATATTTCAGTTATTCTCGCCTTTATGCTTTATCTAGGGAGAAAAATATTAAGACCAATATTTGCCTTAACTAAGGCTACTTCCAAAGTCAGAAAATTAGATCATAATGTAACTGCAATTAAAACCCAACATCTTAATGAAGATGATGAATTATCAATTATAACCGAATCATTCAATATTATGGCTGATTCTTTAAAGACCTATGTCAATAAACAAAATAAATTAACAGAATTGGAAAAGACAAACGAAGAATTAATCAATACACACCAATTAAAAGATGAGTTCATATATGTAGCATTACATGAAATGATAAATCCAACTCAATCAATAATTGCATTCGCTGAATTACTTCGCAGAGGTATCATAAACATAGAGGCGAAAGATAAAGAATTTTTAGATGGAATTATTAAAAATTCAAAAAGACTTAAGAATCTTGCAGAAGGAATTTTGGATATAGCAAGAATTGAAAGTAATTCGTTAATATTGAATAAAGAAAAGTTCAGTATAAATGAAATGATAACAGAAATTGTGAAAGAGTATGAAAATATAATTAAAAATCAAAAGAATATAAAATTATCATACCAAGTTCATGATGATGGTTCAACCATTATTAATGCTGACAAAAATAGGATTATTCAAGTTATCTCTAACTTGTTAAACAATGCTATTAAGTTTACAGAAAAAGGTTTTATTACAGTTATTGTGACAAGAAAAGAGAATGAAATTCTTGTTAGTATTAAAGATACAGGGATAGGCATCAATCCTCAAATATTGTCGAAACTTTTTACAAAATTCACTATGGAACCATCAAGAGGTGGTACAGGTTTAGGATTATTTATTTCAAAGAACATAATTGAGAAGCATGGTGGCAGAATATGGGCGACAAATAATAATGAACCCGGTAGAGGATCAACATTAACTTTTAGTATACCAATTAGCTAATAAATTAAAATATTATCTACCAAATAAATGTCAACTGAAACTTGTAGTGAAAAAAATGCTATGTACATAATTCAAAATTAAATTGAAAAAAAGTTGATAGTCTAGGCAAGTGCTCCATATTTTCTAAATTTAATAGTTTATCTATTTTTTAGACTAGCGATATTGGAATACAACAAAACAACAAAACAACAATAAAAAAAATATAATATTAATAGATATTACTTTAAGCCAATTATCTTTTCACTTAAAGCATGTGATATTTTTTATCCCAATAATAACTTTTGGATTGAATAGTATATAAAAAGGGTACAAAATAGGATGATACTTAGTTGAAATTTGAATAGTAAAAAGTTACGATTAAAAGTTAGATAGGAACAATATATAATACTTAATAACGCTATCTACAAGAAATAAATATAAAACTTATGAACTTAGAATTTAACTGTAACACTTTAGAAAAAGATTCACTATATAGAATAATGACAAAATTTTTATTAGTATTTTCAACTCTATGCCAGTTATCAAGATTTAGGTGAGGAAAATGATCAGGAAAAATAATAATCAATATTTTATAACAATTTCTTTTATAATGTTAACCTCCGTATTTTTTACTACTTTTTTGGTTAACAATACTCCTGCCTTTGGTGAAAACGGTGATAATAGCATGCTACAAGACGCTAAACTTGCCTTAACAGATTATAATTTTATAGCTACAGGAGACTGGTACTGCAATGAGGAAACCAAGAAGACAATTAAAAATATTCTTGCAGTACACCCTGAGTTAATAATTACAACAGGTGACCAGGTAAAGGAATCTCCATCTGCACAATGTTGGATGGACATGTCGAAACCAATTCATGATAAATTGAAAATAGCAATAGGTAATCATGATGCTGAATTTGCAAATATATATAAACAGATTGTAGACTACCATCAACTGAAGAGTCCATATTATTCTCACGACTTGAAAAATGTTCACTTTATTAGCATGTCTACTGAACATCCTTATGAGAAAGGAAGCAGACAGTATGAGTTTATTAAGAATGATTTAGAAAAAACATCGAACAATCCAGAAATTGATTGGATAGTAGTTCATCAACATAAACCTCTATATTCAACAAAACAGGATAAACAAGAAGCAGAACAACTTAGAGATATATATGAACAACTTTTCCAAAAATCTGATGTTGACCTTGTAATCTCAAGTCACAACCAATATTATGAAAGAACATATCCTATTTTGTACAATGAAAATTATGAAAAATCCACCAATAAAAAAGCACAACCCCAGCCAATAATTACAGACCATTCACAATCAGAATATCCACCTACAGATGGGATAGTATTTCTGACAGTTGGCACTGCAGGAGATGAATTAGACCCGGTTAAAGAAATACATGACTTTTATGTTGTTCAGGCAAGTAAATTTGGTTTTTTAAATATTGAAATAGAGAATAAAGGCAAGACATTAGTTGGTACCTTTCATTCTAATGATGGAGATATAATAGACCATTTTAAACTAAATGAGACATAAAATATCTCAATTCTCGTATAATCTTTTTGAAAAATACATTTCAAATTTATTTAGACATAATGTTATTTTGAGGGATTATACTGATAGACAAATTATCTACATGCAATGGTCTGAACAATGGATGGCCCACAAAGGTATAGCCAATAAATTTAATGTTTGGAGAGAATTTATCAAAGGATAGATTATATAATTGGTGGTGATAAATAAAGCATATTATATATTTATTATTCCTTCATCAATTTCTCCAGAATATGATTGTAATATATTGTAATATGATTTTATTTTTTTATTATGATAAAAACATTTTTGAATATTTCCAAATCATGAGTTAAATGATGGTTGATAGTTTATGCTCCTTATTTCAGATACAAAGCATTAGAAGAGAAGAATAGAGTATGGAATAGGAAAAGAAGCTGAAATTGACTGTTCGAGTTGCAACAGTTTCATCAACCTTCAATACTTTGATCCATTGTCGAATGGAACTATTGATAGAGAATATGTGTTAAACAATGTTATGGTTTTTGTATATTGCTATTATTTAATTGACCAACACTCAGGTGACGCTAAAAATCCGTACTTTGAACAATATTCCGATGTTTGTGAAGACTCACCTGTTAGCAAATCATGAACTAATACAAAAAATAACATAGCGATAAAAAAGAAAGTAAAACCACTAAAGAACCATTTTAACGTTTTTTTAATATAACTTTTAGTAGTTGTAGCACGTAACATTATTAATTAATACTGAATCTTGTTCTATATATTTATTATAATACATAATTCGAATTGAAAATTGCAATAATATTTA
>DASQLB010000036.1:0-3302 GCA_035630235.1 Nitrososphaeraceae archaeon
TGGTATGCTAGAATATTGTCATCAATAAGTATGAAAAAATGAACCAAATTTGAATCCAACCATCTTACTTAAGTTAGTAGGTAATATCTATTTAATTATATTATACATATAAACACATCCTCTCTGAATGTATCTATCAAATTATTGCTGTAAAAATTCTATCATTTTTGTATTTTCTCCTATGAGAATGTCAAATTTAATAAACTATGAAAAGGATAAGAAATAATGAATATCTATCTTGTGTCAAAATACTATCAAATATAGTGATTACGAGGAAAGTACTGGTCAATAGGGATCGATGATAATTTAAGAGAATCACAACTAACTATATATTTACATATCAATTACATTCATGAATGCAAAATACAGCTTCTATCTATATAGGACTGGTTGCAATTGTCTTAGCATCATTTTATGCTATAACTACTATCAACAATAGTGACAGTAGTAGCAGAAATAACCAGTTAATTCTGCAGACAGCACAGGCACAATCTTCTGGTGCTGTTGAAACAACTTTAGATAATACTTTTGATATGGGTGTTACAACCAATTCTACGGTAGAAAAAGATATTCTACAACAAGGAATGATTACATCTTCTCAAGCACGACAAAATGAAACATCACAGTTAGCAGTTATTTTACCACATAGAGCAGATGGTAAATCCTACACAGGTATATTGACATTTAGCGCCAGCAGGCCTGTTGAAGTAGGTTTATTGCAAAGAGTTTCTATAAATAATGATACATTATCAAAAATAGACCTACAAAAGTTTGGAGAAACATTCCCAAATTGGATACGTGATATATCTACACAACATAAACTTGATAATAATACAGCTATGCAAACAATATCATCTATTATACCAGATTATGGGATTTCAACACCATTCTTTACTGCATCTATTCCTTTTGTTGCTAATGGAGTTGCACTTTGGTCATCATCTGGAGAACCATTCATAACTTCTTATCAGGTATCAGCTAAATTAGGTCAACCTGAGTTAGTAAATGACATCGAAATTACTACTAATAATACTAAAGCAACAACACCTTAATTTTTAATTTTTGACAATACTTCTCTGCAAATTTAGTTAGTGAGATAACAGTAAAGTAGTATATGCGCAGTATAACACGATTACATAATATTTAGTTTTATTATTACAATCTTATTTTTAAATTGTATTTGAAATACCCTGAAAAATACACTAGGAAAAGTTATCCGGGTCAATCAAATTATTGTTCTGAAAGAATTTTATGATACCGTAAAAAACATGCAGTTTTCTAACCTTATATAATAACTATATTGCTATAGCCTGAAGTAGAGGTATATAGATACTCGTGGTCCAGATTACAGTAAACTAAGCCTTGTTGGTAGTTTGCATTTAAAGATTGGTTATTGAAGGGTAAAACATAAACTTCTCAAGGTGTGTCTAATACGCTAAATAAATAATAAAAATATAATTATGCGTTTTCTTCTAGCTTTTTATCTTCTATTTTATCGACATCTTTTTCTTTTTTACCAAATAGTTTACTGAATATATTACAAAACATGTTATTATATATACAGAAAGAATATTTAAGTTTGATGTAAAAGATTGTAAATTCCCGAGAATAGCTTTACAAAATTATGATAAATAAATGAAGCAAAACTTTCATTTTTAGACGCTCGTTTTATGTAATTGCTTGTTCTATTTTTATCAATTATTTAGTATCCCAAGCTGATGATGTAAATATATGATTCTCCTAACTATTGAAATAGTAGGCCCTAGAAACCAACGTGCCTGTAGGGAGTTGAATAGTCATGGTTTCAGTGTTCAATAACAGTCTGGTTGGTAGAAGTAAAATTGTTAGAGTATTAGATTAATTAATATATAATAATTTTATTATCATAGATATAAACTCAGATTCTTACTTCATAGTAGGAGTAGTAGTAGGAACCAAAATATATTATTGACTTTGAAAATAATGGTTGATAGAGGAATTGAATAGTAATAATCGTCATCCTCCACTTGGGATTTTAATTTATGGTCTCGTCATAATAGCATTAGGTATATTTTTGCTTACAATAGGGTCTGGCATAAGAGTATTTCTTATCATTATAGTAATTGGCTTATCATTGATTGCGTTATGGTTATACCTTGATATAAGAAAGGAGAAGCAGAAAAATGGAATATATGTTAATACCACACAGGTACAGGCATGTATATGTCCAATTTGTAAACACAAAGAAACAAAGATTTGTATACAACAAATATGTGTATGCTGTCTTATAATGAAAGAAGGTGTCATTATTGGACACCAATCTAATAATACATTGCAGTAGAATAAGATATGTCTATGATTTACTATCTAAGAGAAAAAAATAATGAAATAGGTTTATAGGTTGCTCTTCTTTAAAAGTTATTGTTCCTATCTATAAGTAATATTACTAATATTTAATATACAAATTATCCAAACACTTGTAAGAGGTAATTCAAACTATATAGATGAGAACTCAACAACTGAGACTATATAGATTGGAATTAACAATACGGAAATTAATAAATTTAATAATTCTCTACAATTTTTATTTAGTTTGTATCATAAATTATTTCGGTATCTTTAAATTACTCTTTACTGTTGCAAAATGCACAAAATCAAGGAATGATTTATGGTTAAAAATTGGAACAACTGATAGAACTTTTAGTTCTATTGGGAGGAACATTACTTCTGGCTATTGTTTTTGGAACTTATTTAGCTAGATTGATTTCCTACGAAAATAGACCAATAGAAAAGACACTTGCGATAGTAGAAAGTAAATTTTATCGTCTGATTGGAATAGATGTAAGCAAGCAGATGACATGGAAGCAATACTTTTTTGCTTTATTACTGACCGATGTAGTAGTCGCGGGTATTGTTATTTCAATACTAACATTTCAAAATTATCTCCCCTCAGATACTCCAGTAAAAGGTTTTTCAATCGATTTAGCCGTTCATACAGCAATATCATTTATTACAAATACTAATTTGCAACATTATGCTGGAGACCAACAACTTTCTGTTCTTTCTCAGATGGCTGCAATAACTTTTGCTATGTTTGTTGCACCAGCTTCGGGTATCGCTGCCGCTTTTGCTTTTATCCGTTCTTTTATACGAAAGAATTTTGGATTAGGTAACTTTTACATGGACTTTATAAGAGTTATTTTAACATTATTACTCCCAGTTTCATTTGTTTCTGCGTTGATTTTGATGATTATGGGGGTTCCTCAGACCATAGACTCATCAATAACAATCAATCCGTTAGAATCAACAATTAATAATAATAA
>DASQLB010000037.1:0-4122 GCA_035630235.1 Nitrososphaeraceae archaeon
TTATTAATGCACTCCAATTCAAAGAGATGTTAGAATTACTAGTTTTGAATAAAGAAAAGAGTGTATTAGACCACGCAAAGAATTATTATTCAAACTACTTTGGATATTATAAAAGATCGGATATTTGTAATAAATTTAAAATAACAATAATTTATAATCATGCAATTTATTTAGGTATAAAATAATGAAAGTTTGGGTAATATGGAATGAAAAAGAAACCAATAATAAATCTATAGATAAAGTATTTTCTACAGAAAAAAAAGCGTTAGAATATATTGAAAAAGTTAAAGGAGATACTATTTCTGATAGATACATAGAAGAATTTGAATTAGATCAACTTTAAAATCAAAAATTTTCTATTAATCAAGTTTTATCGGTAAATAGAAAGGTATAACTCTAATAATTCCTATCTTCATCGAAACTGTTAAAAATATTAAAATCTTAGAAGGTCAAAATTTAGATTTCAACACGAGGTATTAAGTAAATGTTGATTTTAAATCAATGTTTCAAGAAATAATATGAATATTATAAAGTATAAATAGAGATGATGTATGTTGCAATCAAGTTTATCATGGTTCAACGTTATTTGATTATAATTTGGATCTTAGAAGGTCCAAGTCAACTTCTAAGATATATCATGAATTATTCCTGTAGACAAAATTTGTTTATATAAAAAATCCATAACCAATTATTTAAAGCCAGAATATAATAATTAAGAATCATTGTGAAAAAATTATTATGGTCTAAAATCTCAAAATGAAACGAGTTGACTCAAATATGGACTATCCTAGTTTTTGTAGTAGGTTTAGTAGTATCTACTGTAATAATTTTTTTTATTGCCAAATTATTTGGAGAACGAGAAGGAATAAAGTATGCTTTTTTAGCAGCATTTTCAGGAACATTAATCTTTAGTATATTTAATAATCTCTTTGTAAATAATATTATAATAAGTATTATTGGAGGAGCGATTTGGTTTTTTGCATTAAAAATAATATACAGGATGAAATGGCTTAAAACATTATTAATTACATTCATTATTTGGATTGTCGCTAGTTTGGTAGGAATTTTAATTCCAACTTTACCTGGACCATTATGATAAATAAATTATTAATGCTTATACCAATAATTAAATTGACTTATTACTACTTTATCACTTATAGCATTTCTATTTCAAATGTAAAATTTTATTTAAATAATAGTGGATATTAAATTAAAAGAATTGAAAGTACATTTATTTGGGTTTTGTTTTTGATTATTATGTTTAAAGTATTAGCAATTTCATATATAGTTCCACTATTCTTCAAATAATAAATAAAGAAAAATCTACCGAATATAATAACATAATAATTATTTTAAATTATTAAATAATATAACCAAGTAATACGATCAAATATGTCTAAAGACAATAAAAGCACTAAAGGTAAGAAAAAAAGCAATACAAGCAAAAGAGGATTAGCCTCTGCTAATAAAGAGACTAAAGAAAAAGTAGCTCGTAAGGGTGGAAAAGCATCTCAAAGTAGTGCAAAAAATAAAAAATAGATAGATAGAAGAATTTATCTTCTATTGATTTTTTTGATAATAAAAAATTTTTACTATTTCGTTCGCCTACAATTGTAATAGTTGATGTAATACATACAATAAAGGAAAAGTTATGAGGCTAGCAATGGTTGCATATGCAATACCTTCTAACTATGGGTAGAGTAGACGAATGAAGCAGTACTAATGGTTACAGATGA
The DNA here is from genome assembly GCA_035630235.1 of Nitrososphaeraceae archaeon. Classification (GTDB taxonomy): domain Archaea; phylum Thermoproteota; class Nitrososphaeria; order Nitrososphaerales; family Nitrososphaeraceae; genus TH1177. The sequence goes on from DASQLB010000037.1 coordinate 1,737, forward strand.
TTTATCTAAATAGAACTGTAATACTAAATAATAGAAAGATTCTCGCATATGATTCGAAAAACTAAAAGAAATTTTTTATTTGGATCTTTGGTCATTTTACAAAATCGAGATAGTATGTGCTAGGGAATATATTTAAAAGCTTTATTAGCACAATTCTTATCAAAATAATCCAGCTTCACATATGATCTTCTTGTATTAAATGAAGAAATATATTTGAAACAAAAAATAATCGAAGCAATAACTTTAGTCGACAAATTTAAGCTTTGATTAGAGGCTTGTGATAGCTTCCAGACATATGAAAATTCATATTGGATCACTTAAGCCCTAGAAGATAAATTTCTGAAACGTAAAATTAAACTAATCAGCTTAGAGAATAAAATTAGAAAAAGATCATTACATCTGAAAGATCTGGTATCCTTGATGTTTCTAATTAAAAAAGAGATTAATACATAGTTAATTTGTATTTTATTGATAGATGGAAAGAAAAGGAGGAATAATAAAGGCCGAATTCTTATCTAGAAAGAGAAAAGAGATAGGCATTATTTCAGTACTTGCAATAATTATTTCTTCCTTTAGTTTATTTTTTTATCAACAGAATATAACAGAACAAAATATTAAAGATAGCATATTTAATCAGTATAAAGACCGTCAGATCGAAACTACACAAATTATTTCCGAACGCATTGAATCTGATTTGAAGTTGATTATGTCAATCCTCCAGGGAATAGCAGATTCTGTTCCTCTACAACAAGGTGAACTATATGGAGATAAAATTCAAAAGATTATGAAAGAAAAGTTTGATCAAATTAATAATATTACCAAAGTTGACGGATTGTTTATTGCTGATGAAGATAATATAATAACATATAATATCGTATCTGAAGGAAAAAGAAGTTTTGTTAATATAGATATTTCATTTAGAGATTATGTACAAGAGACAAGAAATAGTCTAAGGCCAACTTTTTCAAATGGATTTAAGGGAATTGATAATATGTTTAGTATTGCATTAACTGTTCCAATAGTCAATAGTGATAGTGGAAAGTATATAGGAATAATTGGGATACAAATACCTACTGAGCCTTTTTTTGCACATTCCGGAAATATTAACAATGTTGATTCACAGTTTTTAGTAGCGTATGATAGTAAAAAAGATTATCTTGCCACTCCTAGAACACAATTCATAGGAAAGAATTTTTTTGATAATAATGTTCAAAAATTTTTTAATGTAACAGATATTCAAAATAATTATTATCATAAAGTCTTTTCCGGTAAATTATTAGGAGGATCTGCAGTATATGATTTTGGAAGCGGTGAGAGACTAAATACAGGTCACCCAATTTTGTTACAAGAAAGACCTACATATTTTATATTCGTAATAACACCTACTACACAAATATATTCACATATTGATGATATTCTTCACACAGAGAGAGTAAAAGGTTTTTCGTTGATTTTTGGCCTTTCATTTGCAGTTCTGATTTTAATCATATTTCTTATAAAATGGAACAATACATTAAATATTGAAGTAAGAAAAAGAACAAAAGAATTACAAGAATCAAATAGACAACTTTCATTATCAAATCAAGAAATTGCATTGGCCAATGAAGAATTAAAAGTCCATGATAAAATGCAAAAGGAATTCATCAATATAGCAAGCCATGAGATAAAGACGCCGCTTCAAGCTATTCTTTCAGCTTCCCAACTATTACAAATGTATCCTGAGAGACAAAAGAAATTTGCGTCTGCGATACAAAGAAATGCGATTAGGCTCCAAAGACTTTCCAACGACATATTAGACGTTGCTAAAATTGAAAGTCGTTCATTAAAATTAAACAAGGAATTATTCGACCTAAATGAATTAATATCAAATATTGTAGAAGATTATAAGACTATTATTATAAAGGATAATCATAGCGTCAAGTTATATTTTAAACCATCTAACTACGCTTTATTCGTAGAAGCCGATAAAGAAAGAATAGCTGGAGTAATTTCTAATCTTCTAAGTAATGCTATTAAATTTACCAAAAAAGGTGAAATATTTGTTTCTATTAGGAAGGAAAATAGTAAGAGCATTAATCCTTTTGCCTTAGTGACTGTAAAGGATAATGGAGAGGGAATAGATCCAGAAATATTACCTAAAATATTTTCAAAGTTTATTACAAAATCTTATGAAGGGCTAGGTTTAGGAATGTATATCTCTAAAAATATTGTGGAAGCTCATGAGGGAAAGATATGGACTGAAAATAAAAATAATAATAAGAATGGTAATCCTGGAGCTATATTTTATTTTACTTTACCACTAAGCAAAGGAGTGGGAACATCAAATAACAATATAGATAAATAAAAAGATTAGTTAAATTATAGCATAATGATCGAAAATTAAAGT
>DASQLB010000038.1:0-2599 GCA_035630235.1 Nitrososphaeraceae archaeon
ATGACTTTGCTGCAGTCGGTCAATTCTATGAACACTTTGATCAAGTGAGTGACAAAGAGGTTAAAGAAATAATGAAAAAATATGGTTTTAATTCATAGGTAATTTATTTCTTAAAATTTAGATCTTATTATTTTATATCTACTTTATGAAGGTATTCAACTCAAAAATCTATAGCTACCAATCCAAGATAAATATAAATAAAAATGTATTTATAGTATTTTTTGCAATTGGTTTTTTCGGTAAGAAACCGTAGAGATTTCGAAACCTAATCTCCACAAATAGAAACTCTATCAATTGTGGAATCAGAGATAAATATTGTGATAAATGCTAATTATATAGATGTTGCTGAGAAGCGAAATATATTCTAATAAATTGGAAATTATACAAAATCATTTCTTAAATGGTAATATCAATTATTCCACGTATGTTTTCTAGATTGAGAATGAATAAGTGCCTTTTAATATGGAAATTTGTGTTCAACAGGTATTCTATATCTTTTACTGATGAGTAATTTACTATTCTATTACCTACTAGATGTGAGGTGGCTACTATTTTTATTTTTTTATCATTTTTTTAAAATAATTATATAATACCTAGATATTATTACAAAGAATTAGAGCGTACAAATTGAATCTTATAAATATAAGATATTTATAATCAGGTTTTACTATAATGTACATCTTTGGTGTTTAAGGTAGTATTGTCTAAACGGGATTATCAGGAGAGATCTAGTTTAGACTTTTCATTTACCAATCCACTTGCAGAATCAACTTATGAATGGTATCAATTTCATAAAAAATTACATCTGCTTCGTTGGTGGATAAAATACAAATTGGGTCAAACAGATGAGGCCATACTAAAAAATAGAATAATCCAAGTAGGTAATAGTTTGGGTATTTCAACAAAATGGTTGGATAAAACCATGGAACATGCAATAACCGAATTTTCTGTCAATGGCCTAGGGGTTGATTATTATGGATATCATAATATAAAACACGAATTAGAAGCCACTTATTTCACATTACTTGCAGTATTTGGCCAAAAGAACAACAATAGAAATGATATCTTTGATTTAATGGATGTAAAGTATCTGTTCACTTCGGCTCTCTATCATGATTTTGATCCACTTAAAAGGTTTGAGAAACCAAATGAAGATGCTGTTGAATCATATATAAGAAATGATAAGAAAATTAAAGAATCAATTGATGAGGCGGGTTTAGATATAGATATAGTTATTGCAATTATCCATAGAACAGCCTATCCATTTCAGGATGAGATAGCTGAGCATGCAATAGCGAGAATGAATCAATTATTTACAGATGCTGGTATAGCTAATAACGATACTGAGAAAAGAAAACATTATGAAGATTTAGGTTGGTTTCTATCAGTTTCTGAACGAGTTGCTGGTTATGCCTTAGATGGTTTTGAAAATGCCTTAGAACTGGCTAGACGTAATGCTCATGGACTAGGATGGCATCCATCACGTATAAACAAAGAATCAGTCAAGTTTTTTTCTTTACTAAATAAAGAGAAAGAAATGCTTGATTTTGTATTACAGGGAATCTCTGAAAAATATAAAGAGAATTTTCAAAACAATATAGATAAATTCAAAGAATTATTCCTAAAAGAAATAGAGATAAGAAACGCCGTTAGAAAAAGAGAGATCAATTTATTGTTTATTTCAGAAGATAAAAATATCAATCAAATCACGTTAAATGAAATTTTAAGTCTTTATAAGGAGCTTAACAATCCTATTGAAATCAATAACGAAAAAAAGTTTGCCAGATCAACAAAGCATTCTAAAACCATTCTCGTCACTTTAAGGTTGAATGAAATTAATGGAACGGTGATTGGATTTGCCAAAGGTGGCCCACTAGAATACTACAAGTTAAGAAGAGGAACTGTTGAAGAAAATTTTGGACAGAAAAATACGATTTTCCTAGAAAGGATAAATATTAAAACAGGCTATTGGGGAGAAAGTGGAGGTCACAATCTTAGAATGAAGTTTTTAACTGAAGCTAAAAGAAATGGATATAAATATGTCACCGGTTATGTTCATCGAGATGTATTAATACGTAGATTAAACAATGCTGAACCCATAAAAATAATTCAAAAATACGATCCAGATAAGCTGGACTATTATAGACTATCTTTAGATAATTTCAAAATATAAAATTATGAACGAAAATTGAGATTAGCTGGAACTTTGGTTAGATAGACTTAAAAATATAAATCATTACTAAGAAAAAAGTGATACACTTCAATACTTCATGCTACTGTTAAAGATTTTAGCTATTATTTTTACATACATACTTATCGTCATTTTGGTAGTTCAAATGGCTGTTAAAGACAATTCTTTTATTTTGATTTATTTAAGCTAAGTAAAGCTATATTTTTATTATATATTGCATCTTTATCATTTGGGTCTATATCAAGAACCTTATCATACCATTGAATAGCTTCTTCATAATAACCAAGATTATAGAGTGCTACTCCTTTGTTATTTAGTGCAGAAAGGTCAGTTGGATTAATATCAAGAACCTTATCATACCATTGAATAGCTTCATCATAATTGCCTAAGCTAGCTAATGCTAATCCT
>DASQLB010000039.1:0-3324 GCA_035630235.1 Nitrososphaeraceae archaeon
TTATTAAGTATCATATTAACCACTTTAGCCTTAGTCATTTCATCAACATGCACAATATTAGACATTTTATATATTCCACCTTGAAATTTTATAAAGATGAATATATAAAATATGACAATTCTGCTATTTTATAAATTGAAATAATAGTGACCTTTATGTTAATACATCTTATCAGTTTTAGACTTGTTGGTATAACATTTAAAAAAAAATGAGACTAGGGAAAATTCCAGATATTATAATTCGCATTATACAAATAGAATTAAAATGAAAATTTGTAATAAAAAGCCATTATTTTAAGTGATTAAGACAAAAAAATGCATAAAAACAGCAATTAGTTTAATTTAAAACATATATGGCTATATAAAATGTAGAATCATTACAATTGTGAGAGATAATTATGGTAAAATCATAAAATCAGAAAATATCATCAATAAGAAAGCAAAAGGTATTGGTAATATAGACCTTGGAGAAATTCAGAAGATTACTTCTGAATATATAATAACAGAAAAAAAAGATATAGATATTAACAAAAATAAAAACAAAATCTCTATTCCAAGAAATTTAGTAGACCGCTGGGATGAAGATAGTGTATGGTTTCAAGTAACAGAGGAAGATATAGAATCATTTAAAGAAAATTAGTATATTTTTATCGATTATATCATTCTAAAATACTAAGAATGATATACAGATGTCATTCTAGACCTAGATATACCTAAACACGACCGGTGGCTAACACGTGCAGGAGGACCATGACTGAGGATGATAATGTTGGTATTATTACAATTGTTCATTGCTTCGACATCACTTAATTTTTTTTATTCATTATTACTTATAACAAGAAATTTATTGTAATTATTAAAATATAGATTAATTCCAGAACATAGAATGAGAATTTCTAAAACTGATAAATATTATTATTTATGTATCATTATTACAATTTACTCTATCAAATTTTGTCCCAGACAGACAGATAGACAATTTGTCCTAGTCTGAAGCATCAGAGGGATCATTTTCTACCAAGTTCAGGCTTTGACAATTAATTTATCTCATTTATTGAATATTATATTAAATATTATAAATATTCTCAAGAGAATAACCTCCAAATTACCACAGCCATAGCCATCTTCTCCGGAGCAAGCAAAAATACAGGCTATGGTTTTTTAAAGAATTTTTCTAATATTATTGATTATGATTAATGCAAATCCAATAAAAAAATTTAACTAACTGAATATTTTATAACAATTAATGAAATCGATTTTTTTTTTATTTTTTTTGCTGACTGTAATACTAACACTAACTTTCAGTATAGCACATTTAACGACTTTCAATCAGGCATTTGGTTCTACTGAAAAAAGTAATTTTAATAAAGAAAATAGCTTAAACTGTGGTGAGATAGGTCCTCATCTACTTGTAAAAGTTGTAACTGAAAAAGGGACTGAAAAGGTCCTAGCTGATTTTAAACGTTTTGCGAATGACAAAGTAATTGTAAGTGAGACGTCATATAGAGATCGAAACCAATGTTTTGAAGATACAATAGAACTAAAGGGAGGGGAAAGGATTAGATTATCTTTTATGGAATGTAGCAGTAATAATAATTGTGCTATAAAAGAAGGAGCATTCAACGATATCGTAATTTTGTCAAATTTAACTGAAGATGAAATTAATTACGATAATATCAAGACAAGCTCATTTGGTGAAACTAGAACTTTTGAACCCGATGATAACTTGAAATTTAAAATCCCGCATAATATACATAGAAATTTTAATTCGTTAATTATAACCTCACAGTTTGGAAAAGATGAATATCAAAGAGATTTTGTAGTTACAGATAATATAATATTAAAATAAATTATCGCTAAGTTATTAGCGGTATTTATTTTATTAGGTCAAGATGAGGTAATATTATAGTGAAATACACATTCATCAAGTTTTTTTGTATTTATTTCTATTTTAATATCATTTAAATCCAAAAGCATTAAAATACTATTTATAAAATAAAATCTAAATCGAACTCATGTGAAAATTGTGGTTATAATGATAAAAATATATAAAACAACCCCAAAAAAAGAAGTGACAAAAATAAATTTATTATTCCTGTGTCTCTAGTTATTCTTTTAACTTTGATTCGCTGCGTATTGTATAATCATTAAAATCTTATTCAATATTTTTGTAAAAAATTCTAAATATTAAATTACAAATTTGAAAGTTCTGGATTTATAGTAACATTAAATTTATTGCCAACTAAACTATCGACTACTTCTATTTCAGATACATTTATTTTAAATGGAAGAATAACTTTTGCGTTTGATTGCCCTTCTTCTAAGGCTTTATATGTTAAACCTGATATACCTGATATTCGTTGAACTGTCACCTTTTCTCCTACATTTAATTTAACTGGGTCCGCCATCATCTTACACTCAGGAGCACGTATTTCTTCAACTTTATTGTCAAATACTGCATACAATTCAGAGTCACAAAGATTCGCTATGAAAGTGACAGGGTACATTCCTGTATTTTTAACAGTTGCATTTATACTAAATTCTTCTCCTACATGAATTTTATTTGGAATAGTTTTAATCTGTTCTACTTGCAGTATAGATGGATGGATCGAGTCTGATGAAGTAAAATTAGTTGAATTTTTGGCTATTGGTTCAGAAATTATTACCTGTTGTGGAATATAGAGTGAACATATGGATACAACAACTGACGATACAATACTCAGTAGTAGTATAAAAAAAATTCTCATAGATTTATTGAGGAGTATGTTATCTATAAAGAGTTCTTTTCATAATTCTAAAAAAGTTTTATAGATTAAAATACAAAATTATATTTTATAATATTTTTCCTATATAATATTTTATTTTGTTAACTTTATTTTTTTATTTATTTATTTATGAGACTCAAATATTATTTAATTTTCTAAATCTAAAACTTTAGGATAAATATCTTTATCGTTTTTAGATATTCATATAAATAATATTTATGATCTATATTACATAGAGAAAAAGAGTATTACTTTTAGATAACTGAAGCCTTAATTTATAAGAATTGATTATCTTTCAAATTGAAAATTAAAGAATTACCCTAATTAGATTCTGATACAAATACTAAGTTGTAATAATAGATATTCTGTACTTTACGTTATCCATAAATCTGTACTTAGAGAGAAATATTGTAATATACTTTAATTGTCTATTGGCCAAGCATTTTCAGTTATCAATTCAACTACATTTCCAGAAGGATCCCTAAAATAGATTGATCTGCTATTTCCAATTTTTAATTCTTTTTCGATATTAATTTGTTTCTTTGATAAAAGATCTTTCC
>DASQLB010000040.1:0-2546 GCA_035630235.1 Nitrososphaeraceae archaeon
TCCAAAAATGCCTGCGATAAGTAAATTCTTATTCATAAGAATGGTTTCCCTATATTTCTTGTAAAAATTATTAAAGAGTTTATTCAATTAATAATTATATATATACATCCAACTCTTTATGTCTTTGAATAGACAATTCACTTACTTAAAAGTAAAACCTCTTTTTAAATTATATAACTACAAAATTCTTCATTTTGGGACAAATAAATTATGAAAGTCTCACGAATTTGATAAATGAATCATCAGAAGATGTTAAGCTATAATCAAATTAAAAAAAAGATAATTCAAGATGTAGTACAACCCTACTACATAGAAAGCTCTACTCCAATCTTACAAACTGATCTTGCAGAAAATCTACCATAACTGAACTACGAACGTAGAGTAATGATTGATTTAGACCAGTTCACAGAAAACCAGAAGAGAAAAAGTAAACGAATAGGAATAATAATCCAGTTATTGTTCCAGATGTTGCCAATAAGCTAGTAATTCATCATCGAAATGTTGTTATATTCTATTTATAATGTGATTTTAATTATCAAAGAGTTCCTTATTAGCAAATCAATAAGACATAAATAAAATAAGTTTTTATTATTAAAAGTTATACTAATTAATATGTCTAATGGTAATAGTCCAAAAAGTTCTTCTAAACAGTCTACTAAAAAAGTCACAACAGTGAAGGAAGTAAAAGAAACAAAATCAGTTCCTATAACCGTACAATTAAACATACTTAAAGTTCTGATAAATGAACGTCCTCTTATTCCATTATTGAGAATACTAAAGAAGAACAAAGAGTTACACACAAGAGAATTACTTATAACTATGGGAAGTTGGGGATATGGACAATCCTTAATGAAAAAAGCTACAAATTTAGGTTTGATTGAAAGAAAAGTAAAAAAAGAAAAATCTCCTGGACGAGGGAAACCAAGAATTTATAATTCTTTAACAAATAAGGGTAGAGACGTAGTAGGATTAGCTGATAAAGTAGTATACACGAAGTAATTTTTCGAAAAAACCTCTTACCTATTATAGGATTACTAGTATTACACCAGGTCACCATGGTATACAATGTACGATAAGTCCTAATGGAACAAAAGTTTACTAGAGTATTACTATTATTAATGACACCACGACATATTTAGAAAATTCAGAACTTGTTTCAAACAATGCTACCTCTAGTAATATAGGACAAGCATTTTGAGATTCGAGCATTTTTGTAATAAATGATGGCTTTTCTACTGCTAGTATTGTTAGATTTCCAATTAAAGTATTCAACAGACCTATTTTATCTCCTCTTGCTAGTGGATTGGATGTACTATTAATTACTCCAATTGGCAGTGGTGCGACTATAATATACAATGTTCATGCAATTTGCTTTAACAATCCACTATTGAAGTAGGGTCTTAACCTCAACTCTTTTTATTAATAAATAACTTCAAAAATTCTTATTTAATTAAGTTAAATGAAAAGTATATCGTTAATATTAATCCCTTTATTACCATAACGTTAGACTCTTATTTTAAAATCGCTATTGATATTACCTCCTAAGTTACAAATTGAAGTTAAAAATCTTTTGAGTAAATAATAAATAGTTACATTTCGAATAATTGTACTGAGAAAATTAGAGCATAATTTGATTTTCTTAATCTCGTTTTTGTTCACTATAACATTCTCTACTAATATCCACTTATCTGGAATAGCACAATTAGAAAATGTTTCTAATACCAAAGATAAAACATCTGAACAATCAGAAGAAACTTTTCAGACAGTAAAACCGTTTTTCTTCTTATTTAATACCGAACTTTCTGCATTCAATGTAACAGAGTTTCCACCAGATGATTTCTCCCTAAAGATATTAGAGGTTAATCAGAATGATAATATTACTATATACTTCTATAATATGGAAGCCCCAACAGGAGATAGACATTATTTTACAATAAACGCTACTTATGATGTAAACTTGAATTTGGGACAAGGTAAGAATGGCTCAGTCTCATTTGTTGCAAAAGATCCTGGCATATTTAGATATTATTGTGAATATCATGAACCTACGATGAGTGGACAACTTGTAGTAATACCTAAAGGATGAATGTTTATCTCTTTTTTTGGTTATAACAAATTATAATTTCGTTTATAAATATCCAATAATATACTTATTTAAGGAGATTGAAAGATTAAATTATAGTCAAAGTTTTTTTGTATACTCAAGCCATATCAATAGTAACTCCAGCATATAAAAAGGATGACATTAATTATTTGGGTATTGTTTATATGATAAATTAGTATATGTTTTTCATTAATATAACGTTAGCTTGTTATTTTAGAACAGCTATAGATATCAATTTCTCAAAATATGAGTTATTATATTATCTGAATAAAAGATTTTAAAAATAAGTTTCTGATAACAGAAGCTAAATACTATATGATAGTAGAACTTAAAATTCTACTTAAATATAATAAAATCTATCGTCATTCAAATTAGTCATCTATATTCATAGCAATTATCATTTTCTCTAAAATCCATATTTATATAATATGTAATTTAATAC
>DASQLB010000041.1:0-3127 GCA_035630235.1 Nitrososphaeraceae archaeon
TGATCCTAAAAAAATCAAGGGAGCTAACTGATCCCGTAGAGTTTATTATAATTAGGGACTGTCGGATCGCAACCAAGTTTATTGAATTAGATATCAGCCTTGAAAAAAAAGAAAATATAGATAAGGTATCGAATTTGTTAAAAAGGATTTCTTCAACGAAGGAAATTATTGAAGTAAAAGAAAGACATTTAACCAAAGTAGAGGCAATTAATAACGCAATAGTACTTTTTAATGATGAAAAATATTGGTGGTCTCATGAAGCATTAGAAATGGTTTGGAAAGAATCTGATGGTCAGGAAAAGCAATTACTCAATGGATTAATACTAATCTGTGCTGCTTTTGTTCACTCTCAAAAAGATGAAAATACTATATGTTTTTCAATACTTGAAAGATCAATGGCAAAATTTACTAATGTAAAAGAGTCAACTTATCATTCTATTAATATTGACAAAATAAAAAATATAATTCCTCAAATATTGGACAATAAGAAAATTATAAAGTTTAGGATTTAAAACCATAAAGATCAGTGATTATTTTATTTTTTCTTATTCTTTTTTAAATAATTATCCTTCATCTCTTTAACAAATTTATCCTTCAAATGATACAATTTTTTAGGTTTCCTTGGTTTACATTCTGACAAAACGTATGAACACAGGAGGGGAAAATATACAGAAGAATCTCCATATACAATCACATTGCCAGTATGGGAAGATTTTATTTTTCCCCAACTTTTCCCTTCTTGAATCGTTGCCCCCGATAAACCACCAGTGTCAGGTCTTGCATCTGTCAATTGTATTACATAATCATGACCTCCTTCCTTTATTTTTAAAATCTGATATAATGTGGGACCGGTTTGTTGGAAGAAATTTTTTGGTACTCCTCCTCCTAACTCTATCCCTCCCGAGATATTGCTTTTCCATAAGATTGCTGCAGATTCAGAAATATCTAATAATAAATTAAGAGGAGGTAAAGAAGACTCAAAAAGAAGTGGAATCATATTCATTCCAATTGATGAATCTGTGAGTGATGGAATAAATACTGGAACCTCTTGTTTAAAAGCAGAAACCATAAAAGACTTGTCAGGAAAAGAGGAATGATTATTCGCAGTCTCTCCAAGTCTATAAGAAAGATCGGATGTTGAAAGCTCCTTTCCCGAATTAACTGTCCTTTTACTTATTTCTCTTATCATATTTTGTATAAGATGGTCTTGTCTCTGAAGTGTTTCTACTTCTTTGATATAAATATCGTAAATTCTAACGATTTGTTTAGAATATAATATATCATCATCGACATCAAAATGACCTTGCCTGACAGGCAAACCATAGGCGAAATGAAGATCGTGATACGCATTGGCCCCAGTGGTTATAACCCAATCGATAAACCCTTTCTCAATCAACGTTGAAATAGATTTACCTAGACCTATTGGAGTCATAGCTCCTGAAAGAGTTAAACAAATGGTGGCATCCGTGTCAATCATTTTTTTAAACATCATTGCAGCCTCTGATAATCGTCTAGCATTAAATCCAGTACATCCATAGAAAGAAATTAGATCAGAAATAGACATATTTGGATGTATATCTGGTGGTTCTATTTTTTTTCCAGTGAAACTATGTTTATTATTCACATGACATGATACTATTATCTGACTTTTATAAAATGCGATAGAAAGATGATTATAAGTAAATATATTCTTATATTGATACTATATTATTCTTTTTCAATGGTATATAATAAAAATGAAAAATTTACTAACTATGATATTAAAGATTATGATATTCAACAAGGTAATTTAAACGACGTCATAAATCAAATGTCCAAAACTGGAGGGTTTGAATCTGTAAATTTGACTAACGGAATTACCACATTAAAAAAAATGATTGCAGAACCTAATTGTACCAAATTCTTATCTTTTGTAGGAGCAATAATCTCTACAGGCCTAAGGGGAATAATTAAAGATATGATAAAAAAAAATATGTTTGACTGTATAATAACCACATGTGGTTCTTTAGATCATGATATAGCCAGGTCTTTTGGTAACTACTGTTCGGGGGACTTAAATATAGATGACACTTTTCTTAAAAAAAAAAATATTCACAGATTAGGAAATGTATTCATTCCTGTCGAAAATTATGGTCCTTTGATTGAAACTAAAATACAAGAATATATTTCTGAATTTTACAAACTGAACAGAGAATTCGCAAGTTATGAATTCATTGATTATATAGGAAGTAAATTAGGAGAGACATCTTTTTTATATTGGGCTCACAAAAACAAAATTCCTGTTATTGTCCCAGGTATAGTTGACGGAGCAGTAGGAAGTCAGATCTGGCTTTTTTACCAGAATCACAAGGATATGTTTCTAGATATTCTAAAGGATCAAACTAAAATTTCGGATATTGTATTTGAAGCGAAAAAAACCGGTGCGTTAATGTTGGGTGGTGGAATTTCAAAACATCATACTCTTTGGTGGAATCAATTTAGAGATGGATTAGATTATGCTGTTTATATTACTACAGCTAATGCTTGGGACGGAAGCCTAAGTGGGGCTGAGGTGAAAGAAGCAATTTCTTGGAATAAGGTAAAATCAGAAGCAAGGCAAGTTACTATACATGGAGAAATAACGACCTTATTACCTTTTATATATTCAGCTCTTTAAGAACAAGAGGTCTCTTTGTTAGTTTAAATCACATCAATACATATCTCAATATTAATCACTCTCATGATTTGTATTATGTAAATGGATAATTCGGATCTTTTTTCCATTGTTATTTATGAAATAGCCATTACCTTAAAAAGGAAGTAAAAAATAGTAGTTTATTACATTGTTCTCTAGCAATAAAACACTATTTCGAATCAACTCATTTCACTTTCAGGCAAAACATCTTCTTGTCATTTTGGTTCTCACCATAGCCTTTTCTACTGCATTTATTATAAGATCATATCCAATAAAATATGGTTTTGCATTAAATGAATTCGATCCATATTTTGATTACAGAGCTACTAAATATATTATAGACAACGGGTTTAATGCATATTTAAATTGGCATGACTATGAATCTTGGTATCCTGAAGGTAGGTTTGTTCCCACTACTTCCCAAGTTGCTCTTCATCTAATAGCGGCAACCAC
>DASQLB010000042.1:0-3163 GCA_035630235.1 Nitrososphaeraceae archaeon
ACCAGCCTCCGTTATCCGTAATTTCAAAAACTTTGACCCAATGATTAGAATTGGAGTTATCTAAATATGATTCCATTTTTACCGCAGAATCATTATTTGTATTATAGATCACAGTTTTCCAACCAATCCATCTATTCATCAACGAGTCGGTTATTTTAGGTACTGATTTTTCTTTAGTATATCCACCAGTAAACCATATTTCTTTTTTCCAGGCTGCTGAACCATCCGGATAAATTCCCCCGTGAAGGGATAGGCCGTGACAAGGGAAGTCTTCATTATGTTGATCAGTTCTTGCTACCCAGTCTATATCTGTTATAACACTTTTACGCGGATTGATTATCGAGTCTAATTTCACATATCCAGTAATTTCAACATTTTTCCATTCCTCTGTCCCATTTAATGTGTCTACATTAATTCGAATTTTGTCATCCCTTATTTTCCAAGATCCATCATCCTGTTTGGCTAATCTAGGATTAAAAGTAAAAGTTACATTTGGATCGTTTTTGGGATTAGACATATTAACATACCATTCCCTGCCGTCGGATTTGGTAGGATATATTTTTTCAATACCAAATTGATCATTTACATTTATTGTAGTATTTTCCTGTTCAGCAAAGACTGTGATAATGTCAAAAATAAATAAACAAGTAAAAAACAAAAGTGATGAAGCAAAAAGAAAGACAAATACAAATTTTATACCAAAATTCATTTCTTTAAAAACATACTGGTTAAACAAGTACATAATAATATCGGGCAATAGATGATAAAAACTATTAATTATCAAGATGTTATTTTCGTTTTAGATTTGCTTTTTATTTTTGAAGAAAATAATTTTAATACATTTACTCCAAAGAATATTCCCGCGGCTGTTATTACTATCATTCCACTAGGTGTAATATTCCATTCATATGCTAGGATTATACCTAAAATTACAGATGTCAAAGAAAAACAAATTGATAATAGTATAGTTTTCTTGAATCCATATCCTAGTAGCAACGAAGAAACATTAGGAATTATTAAGAGAGATGAAACCATAAGTACTCCTATCAATCTAATGGACATTACAATTGCAATAGTTGCCAAAGTAATGAATAAAATATTTAATACAACTGTATTGATGCCATTTACTAATGCTTGTTCCTCATTAAATACCAGATATACTAATTTTTTATAAAATAGGATAACAAATGCAATAACTATGACGCTTAGAAGTATGGTACTCAATGTTTCTTCGATATTGACTAATAATATGCTTCCAAAAAGATAACTTGTTATATCTATAGAAAATCCTCCTGATAAGCTGATTAATACCAATCCCATCGCTAGCCCTAGAGATAATAGAACAGAGATAGACGAATCTGAATAGATTCTTTTGCTTGAATTCAATTTTATGATTGCTAATGCTCCAATTATTGAAACAATTAATGATACCCAAATAGGATTAGATTTCAGAAACAATCCTAATGCAATCCCTCCAAAAGCCACATGCGACATTGCATCACCAAACAAAGAAAATCTTTTTAATATAAGAAACAATCCAATCAGCGAACAACTTATAGAAATTGCTATTCCAGCAATAAGGGCACGTTGCATGAACTCATATTGGAGAATTTCAATCATTACTATCCAATTCTTTTTTCATATTCTATAAATTTAAATAATTAATTTTCACATCTGAGCGCTATTTTTAAATTATCCAAATTATCGTACATTTTTGAGAAATAGTCTTTATTTAAAGCTTGTTCCTCCTGTGTAATCATCTCTATAGGACTCAATATTAATACTTTCCCTCCTATTTCATTTGCTATTGTGTTTGAAAGCCTGGGCTCAATATTATCTTCTGAAAAAATAATGTTTACACCTAGTTGTTCAGCTAATTTTATTGCATCTGCAATTCTTTGAGGGTTAATGTCTGCTTCAGGTGACGAACCACTAATTGAATGCTGAGTTAACTCGTATCTTTTTGCAAAATAGCCGAAAGCATCATGAAATGCGATAAAATCCTTCAGATCACAATTAGTCAAGTTCTTACTAATATCTAAATTTAATAGTTCTAGTTTTTTATTAAATTCATTAAAATTATTTGTATAATAATCTGTATTTTGAGGATCTAAAGATATTAATTTTTCAAGTATGGTTTTTGAATATGTTTTAACCAAAATTGGATCAAGCCAGATATGAGGATCTGGCATAGATCCTAAATTTTCAACCGGCAGATCCTTGCTCAAATCAATTACAGTTGCATTTCCCATTTTATTAATCCAGGATTCAAATCCGGCTCCATTAATAAAAATTACATCAGCTTTTTGTAGTTCAATTATTTGCTTTGCTGTAGGTTCAAAATCATGAGGTTCTATACCGGCCGGTACTATAGTTGAAACATCCGCTCTGTCTTTGCCTATTTTCTTGACAAAATCATAAATCGGATAAAAGGATGAGAAAATTTTTAGATTTGTATTATTTGATGAAATTTGTCTTTGATCCTCTGATTTATTAATGCTATTATTACTATTTTGTGATAAATTAGTGGTAGAACTAGACTTTGATATAACTGAAGAAAACAATGTTAAAGTTAAAACAATAAGACAAAAAGAGATCCAAGCCTTATAATTCTCTCGCATGAAAAATGGTATGATTATTAATAATATAAAGTTTACTTATTAATTATTATTAACATATTAATAACATTATAATAACCAACAGACGAAAATTATATCAAATATAATAGACATGAGTTCCTTCAATTTAATTTAGTTAATTAATTAAAGGCAAACAAGATTTAAAGGCACCCGGAGGTCAGCAAGAAATTTATCAATAAAATTCTTTCCTATCCTTAATAACATAACTTGTATATCAATGAAAAAAATTTAATATGTAATACGATTTCTTAATAATAGTAATTTATACATGCAATTGAAGTTAAGTGATGATAGGATTTCTTCTTATCTTTCATTTTTAGGTTATACCTCTCTATATCCACCACAACAATTGGCTATAGAAAAAGGCTTGTTAGAAGATTCTAATATATTAATTACTACTCCTACCGCAAGCGGGAAAACATTAATTGCCATACTGGCTGCCATTAAATCCTTAGAAAAAAATAAGAAAGTAGTATATCTTACACCATTAAGAGCTTTAGCTTTTGAAAAATATTTGGAATTTA
>DASQLB010000043.1:0-7826 GCA_035630235.1 Nitrososphaeraceae archaeon
GGCTCTTCCCATCCTGGTTCTGCAGCAGGAGCCAAGGGTGGGGCTGCTCGCCCATTAAAGGGGAACGTGAGCTGGGTTTAGACCGTCGTGAGACAGGTCGGTCTCTGCCTGACAGGGGCGTGGTTGTCTGAGGGGAAGTTGTCCCTAGTACGAGAGGAACAGGGCAACGCAGCCTCTGGTTTATCAGCTGTCCGACAGGGCACGCTGAGCAGCTAAGCTGTTTTGGATAACTCCTGAAAGCATCTAAGGAGGAAGCCATTCTCGAGAAAAGACAGCCTTCCGTAAGGAGAAGGGTAGCTATAGAAGATAGCATTGATGGACTGGAGGTGTACGCATCAAGCTTCGGCGAGATGTTCAGCCTGCCAGTACCAACAACCCAAGGCACCTGATATTAGTAAACTCTTTAATCTTGGTTAGTATACGTAAAGGTTTAGAGTACTACTTGGATAATTCGATCCTATACACGATGAGACTTTTTTTTTAATAATTTTAATTATCTATTGATAAATTAATATAAAATTTATATTTAAAGAAATCAACAAATCAACAAATCAACTAATCAACTAATCAACAATTTAATTATCCACTATAAATTAGGTTTTGTTACCAAATTTGCAAAAATTCTATAAAGGGTTTGAGTTGCTAATGTTCCTTCTCTATAATCGCTATTCTTCATTGCAACTTCTACCATGTCGATTCCTATCAATAAAGCAGTTTTATTTATAGATTTAAGTATTTCTAAAATCTGGAATGGATTTAGCCCAAAGGGTTCAGGTGTTCCTGTACAAGGAACATAACAAATATCATATACATCAATATCGAATGTAATGTATATGTTCCTATTATTTGTCACTTTACCTATTTCTTCTGTGACACGATGGAGGTCATTATAAATTTCCAAGCCTGTATATGTATTAACACCATTGTTAATAGCAATTTCATTTTCTTCTTTGTCGCTTTGACGAATTCCAATTTGAATAATGTCCTTACCTTTAATATGACCTTCATCGATGAGGTGATAAAATGGAGTAGTATGACAAATTATTTTTTTGTCATAAATTGGTTTCATATCTCGGTGGGCATCAAAATGAATTATGATAGGATTCTCTTGTGCAATTGATTGTATACTAAAATATGATAATGTATGTTCTCCTCCTAATATGATCGGGATCTTTTTTTCTTTTCTTATTAATGAATTAATTTTGATTATTTTTGAGATCATTTTCAAATTATCTTTTAAAAGTTTTTCATATTTATTATTACTTTTCAGATTGACTAGTGCTAGGTCACCTATATCATATATTTTTACTTTATTAAAAATTTCTTCATTTTCGTCTAATAAAAAAGATTCTATCTGTTTTGCAGATGTTACTCTAATTGCTTCAGGACCTAAGGAAGTACCTTTACCAAAAGTTGTAGTAATATCAAGAGGTACACCGTATAGAATTGCATCGGAATCTTGAAATGTGATTTTAGTCGGAAAATCTCCAAAACTGCATTTGGCATTAGTTTTCTCAGGAGTGACAAAAAAGTTCTCCAAGGTTTCTAAAGTATTCAATTATCTAACTATACGAAGTTACAAATTAAATTGTTTTTAGTTTATCATTATAAGTATTTTTCTTATCTTTTGGACCAAAATAATTCATCTAAATTAGCTTGTCTATCTTTTCCTAATATCGATTTAAAATTATAGTCTAATGCAGATAATATTTGATCAAAAGTTGCTTCCATAGCTTCAAGATATTTTTCTGTGTCGATTTCATTTATATTTTTAATCAAGTTAACAGGTTTTACGCCATCATTAGTTTTTGT
This sequence comes from Nitrososphaeraceae archaeon, assembly GCA_035630235.1. GTDB lineage: Archaea > Thermoproteota > Nitrososphaeria > Nitrososphaerales > Nitrososphaeraceae > TH1177. The sequence continues at coordinate 1,813 of DASQLB010000043.1, forward strand.
TTTAACATATGATATTATGTCACCAGCTTTAATCTCTCTTCCTGATTGATGTAGTAACATTGCAGCCTTTATATGTTGGGGTAGTCCTTTGTAGGTTATAAAATCAATATTTTTTCCATCTATTGATTTTATCTTGGAATTATTTGTCTTTTCTCCGTATCGATCAGGTGATTTGTTAACCATAACATTAAAACTTAATTCTGAAGGATGAATTTTTCCAGCTTCTAAATCATTTGCATAACTCTTTATTATTTTTTTGATTTCCTCTTTCGCCTTTTGAAAATCATTTTCAGAATTTACTTCTTTTAATATTTCCAGTATTTTGTAAAATGCCTTTCGTATGAATGGAGGTGTATGTGATTTTTTACCTGTTAATCCTTTTACATCTACTGTTCCATCACCAAGGACTCCCAAGTAATTCTTTTTTAAATCACTAAAGACAACATATCTGTATGTTTTGTCTATTTCTAAGTCTACCTCTAACTGACTTCTTGCCCATTTTGAAATATCTTTTACTTTATCAGAAGATGGGTTTTTTAAAAATAATGAATCTGTATCACCATATATTACTTCAATACCAATTTGCTTACATTTTTCTATTGTTCGCGTTGTTGTTGTTCTTCCTATGGCTGCAGTAGCGTCAGCTACCGGTAAACAATAGAGTGGAAATATTTCTGCTCCCATAACACCATAACTAGCATTTAATATTACTTTTATAGCCTGGCTAATGACTTCGTAAAGCTGACGATTCTCTATGGTTGTTGTTTTATCTTTTGAAAGTTGTTTATAGTATCTTACTCTCAAATCTCGTAGAGAACCAATGAGAAGAGATGTCAAACCTCTTCTTCTTTTACAGATCCAATGCTTAGTTTCAGGAATTTGTTGTTCTGGATCATTTTTGCAAGATTGGTGAGAACAATTTACAGTTTCATAGGATAGATTATGAACTTTTATAATACTAGGATAAAGGGACGCAAAATCAACAACTACTACATTAAAATGTATTCCTACTTTAGGTTCTACTACAAGACCACCACGGTATTTTTTTTCTTTGATTATTGCAGTAGTAGACGATACTCCCTTAGATATGAGCTCATCTCTTCGGGGTATTAGAGAATTAGTTTGTCTGTGCTCAAAATATAACATACCCCTAATCCATTGATTTACTCCAAATCTTGAAACGTCATCAATTGGTAAATGAGATATTCGAGAAATTACAATTAATAACTTTATTAATAGGTTATCATTAAAAGTTGAGAGTCTCAATGTGAGATCAGCATCTTTTAAACAATACTCAGCCAGTTTGTGCATAGGTATGTCTGTTATATCTCCTTCAAATTCTATTTTATGGTCGTTAAGTAGAGCTTCGGAAATAGCATTTAGTGTGTATTCTGCATATTTGTGGTTAAATGCATATATTTGAACAGATCTATTTTGGAAGGTCCTAAATAAATCAATATGAATTCCATGTTTGAGATTCACAGGTTCTGCCTGCATCCCTCTTTTTATAAAATTGTCTCTTTTTACAATAAATGGAATATCTTCTTTTTTTATGATTTCTTTATTTATGGGATCTATTCTTGTGTCCTGAGATCTCATGTATAAATATGGAAGATCAAAGTCATCTCCATTGAAGGTAAGTATGACGGGATAATTTTTAATATCTTTAAATGCAGCTAGGATTAACTTTTTTTCGGTTTCAATTATTTCTGCTTCCGGAATAAGTTGTTTTTTTTCATTCGATCCATTATTTAAGACATATACTTTTTTGAAACCATCATTACCTGCTAATCCTATAGCAGTAATTGTTTTGTCATGATCACGTGGATGGGGCATTCGTCCTTCTTCCGATTCTACTTCAATATCTATTGCGATTCTTTTTATATTTGGAATTGGTTGATTTAATAAGTTAATCCACTGAGCGATATAATAATTGTAGCTCGTTGATTTATTATCTAGTACGTCTTGATTATTGTTATCAATTAATTCAGAGAGTTTACCACGTATAAGGGGATCTATTTCATATTTATATTGATAAATAATATCATTTTTTCTATAATAAAAAGTACCTGGAATAAGAGCATTATCATAGAGATAATTTTCATGGTATTTTATATCGGCTTCCCACGCTGTAATTTTTTCTCTTATACTATTATCAGTTCCTCCTATTGATAAAGGATCTGGGGCAATAATTTTTAATATATCTATTTCCTTATCAGAGATTAACTCCTTTTTTCTATTATATTGTATGTTATACTTTGGCTCTTTTTTTATAATTTCTTCTACTCTATCTTTATATTCTATTTTCGTATAACAATATGGTTTATGATTAGTTCTATCTTTCCAGAAATATATCACATCTAAGTCAGGATCATAGAATTTTAATACAACTTTTTGATCTTCACCAGAATAAATAGCTGATAGTAATATAACATTTTTATTTTCTGGTAGGTCTGATATATCGTTACTTGTTTTATTTTCATCTTTAATGAAGTATTTTTGCGTCACTATCTCTACCTTCTTAACATTCTCTTAAGATTTAATCTTTTCAAATAATAGTACAGAATATGAAAAGGGAATTAAAAATGTCGAACTTCTTTGTCGGCCAATTTAGTTTGAACAAGAAAAATACCTATTAAATATAATAAAATCATTGGTCCAGCAATTAGCCACATTGTGACACCACTACCATCAGGAGTAATAATAGCTCCAAAAACTACAATTATAATTATTGAATATCGAAATTTTTTTTTCCAAAAGGTGTGGTCTATTATTTGAGATAAGGATATAACATACATTAGCAGTGGAAGTTCAAATGAAATTCCGAAACCAATTAGAAATTGTAAGACAAAAGTTATAAAGTCATTAATATTTAAAAATGTTTCTACACCGATTGATTCGCCATATTTGTACAAGAAATCAAGTGTAAAGGGAATTACAAGTAGATATGAAAATATTACACCTATAATAAATAATCCTATAGTTGGAATTAACATTTTAAGGAAATTGATTCTTTTCTTTTCCTTCTCTTCTATTGCAGGTAGAATAAATTCATACAGTTCTCTAATTAGTAAGGGTACTGCAATAATAATTCCTATTAAGCCAGCAACATATATTTGTGCAAAGAAAGCCTGACCTGGAGCAGTCTGAATAAGTTTAACTTCTACTGGAAGTAAAGTATCTTTCATAAAAGAGGTAACTTGAATAGCTATATTATTAAAAGGATTTGGATCGATAAATGGAAGATAAATAGTACTTGGAACATGTATTATGTGTATATTTATTGGATAAACTTTGAATCCGAATGTAATACAAAATACAATAATTATTATGATTATAATAGAAACCCTTAATATCCTAGATCTCATTTCATAAAAATGATCTCTTAGAGACATTTCTGTAGGCATTTATTTAAATATCTACATGGTGAAATATATTTTATATCTATTACTAAATGAGATGCTTATATATTAATGAAAGAGATAATATTTTTAATGTTATTTGGTAATTTTATTTTTGTAAATGTATTAATTTAATAAAATTATCAATTTGGATAATTAGTTATGACTATAGTTGATAAATAATTCTACCCATATCATTTGAGGATAACAATATGTCGATTCAAGAATTTCTTCTCCCTGACGAAAATATTAGATTTCACAGCAAATCAAATGTGAAATATGGTGAAAAAAAATATAACGTTTTGATTACTGATATGCGAATAATACTTTATGCACAAAGAGGACATATTTTAAAAACTGATGATGTTATTAGCGAACGGTTAGATAAGTTACGTGAAATAAAATATTGCGAAAAGGGGTTAGTATTCAGAAGTGCAAAAATCTCAATTCAATCTAGTATAAATCTTGATATAGTAGGATCATGTACCGAGTTAAAACAATTATTTAATAACTTACAGGTCATTGTTTATTGATGCCTATTATGAATTTATTCAATTATTTGGATTTGTATCTTTAAAAGTGAATAAAATATATAGTTAAAATAAGCACGAATGGTATTTATTAACAAATAATGCTAATTATTTTAATATTAAATACTCATTATTTAACATGTAATTCAGACATTTTTTGATATTTTTCCTTTCCTCGAAAAGTACTGTTAACTAACGAAAGATCTATTGGAGTGAAGGCCCTATCATAAGAAATTTTTATAAAAATCATCAGAAATAGACCATCAACTTTGTTGTTCTCATTTATTCTCGGTATTGTACTTTCATAGTTTGAGTTTTAAAACTACCTCCACGATATTTGGAATAATTCAAAGATTATAATAGGAACTAGTTTCTGTTTATAATTGATTTCGGAGATTTGATTATTATCAACTACAAAAGAAAGGAAATAATAATTGAATTCACAATAGATGAACCTGTCACTCAAATGTGAAATTAGCATCATAAGCTATGGATTACCATTGATCCAGTTCACAAATCTAAAATTTGTATCACTTGTACAAAAAAATTTTGTATTCGAGACCTCTTTTGATCATGATAAGTTAACAAATATGGTAAGCGTATAGTTCACACAGAAGGTGGTCGTCGTACGTGTTATCCTAAAGATTAGAACTATCTCCATTCAAAAGATAGAGCGCTTTCCTCATAGAAAGAGTTTGAGAGAGTAATGCAATAAGGATAGAACAGAGATTTCTATGCCTATTACTACTACTTTCAGACTAACAAAAATAAGAATTGTTACTAGAACATGTATACATGTATACAACTAAATTAGACCATTCATTTATGTATACAATACTAATCGTTACAACAAACACTAATTCCATCTCTTGTTAATGAAGGTAAGTAATCGTGAATTAATAGGTCACCTCTGGAATAATTAAATATAATTGCAATTTCGAATTAAACAAAAAATAGGATTATTTGCTTTTGTCTTATCAATACCATTTATAAGAAAATATATTGTTTAATATGTTACTTAAATGATTTTAGAATTTACGGGAGAAATAACCGATCCTATACATAAGTATATCCCTATTACAGATTTAGAAAAAAAATTAATTGATACTGAATTTTTTCAACGATTAAGAAAAATAAGACAGTTAGCAGGCGCGCATTTAGTATATCCTAGTGCTCAGCATACCCGTTTCGAACATTCCATTGGAGCTATGCATTTGGCAGGACTAGCAGCAGAGTCTCTTCTAAATAAAGGCTACATCACTTGTAAGGAGGATGTGGAAAGTTTACGGATAGCCGCATTATTACATGATATAGGGCATGGCCCTTTTTCTCATCTTTTTGAAGAAGTTTTAAGAGAGAAAGAGTCGAATAAAATCAATCATGAAATAATTGGAAAAAGAATCATCAAAGAAACAATCATCATTGATATTTTGGAAAAATATGGATATGATGGGGACTTTGTCTGTAAGCTTTCTTTTGGAGAATCTCAAAAAATGTTCTATGATGAGATCATAGCAGGTAGTTTATCAGTAGATATTATGGATTATTTGCCTAGAGATAGTTTCTTTACTGGTGCAGAATATGGAAAAGTCGATTATCACAGGTTAATTAGCTCCCTTGAAGTTCTTTCAAATGGTCACTTAGGTATTGATAAATCTGCAATTAATTCTCTTGAATCCATGTTGATTTCTAGATATCAAATGTTTAAAGCCGTATATTTTCACAAAACGGTTAGAGCAGGTGAAGTAATGTTATTGCATTCTCTTATAAGCGCAGATAACCAGCTTAATTTTTCGAATTTTGCTATTGAAGAATATTTAGACTATACTGATGATAAAACTATAGATATTATTTGTTCATTGAAGGAGAATAAATTTGCTTCAGATTTGGCGTTGGATTATAAAAAAAGGAACCTATTCAAATGTGTTTATGAAAAATTTTTACAAAACAAACATAATGCCTTTGATAAAGGGTTAGCAGGAAAATATATTAGAGATTTTTTAGGAGGAATAAAAGAATATTTAGATATCGATGAAAGCTTAATATTTATAGATATCTCTCAAGCTCCCTCAATGCCACTAAC
>DASQLB010000044.1:0-5568 GCA_035630235.1 Nitrososphaeraceae archaeon
AATGTTAATGTATTGTACAATATAACAACTATTTTATAAGATAATATCTTATATCTTGAATGAATTTGATTATAAAATTACTGTATCACCATACTAATTATAAAAAACATCAAAATAAAATTTAAATAATTTTTATATCTCATAGTAATAGTGAAATGGCAGCAGCCAAAGCTATAGTCATCATTGATGATGAAGCAGATTTGGTAGACTTATTTCAGGAAATATTGGAAAGCGATGGTTTCAAGGTTTGTACTTTTATTGACCCAATACAAGCATACAACCATATACAAAAAAATCCTAATGATTATGACTTAATACTCTCTGATTATCGTATGCCAGTAATGAACGGTAATGAGCTTTGTACAAAGTTAATGCGAATTAATTCTGAGTTTAAAGTAATTTTAATGAGTGCTTACGAAAATATAGAAGACGATATCTCTAGATTCAAATTTATGAGAAAACCTACTACAATAACAAATTTGCTACAGATTGTTAAGAACACCATAGCAGAAAAAGCAAATACAAACATCTAAAGGAATCAAATTATTAAATTCAATCCACTTTTAGAACCGCTATCGGTATGACTCTAAAAAATAAATGTAATTTCACAATGCAGTATCACGATGATAAGCTCCTCGTTTATCAATCGTTACATCTACTGTTCCGTCATACTTTGGCTTGACTGCTAATTGTGCTGGTGTATATATCAAATGTTCTTTAGTATATGAAGATAGTTCGAAATCATCAGTCATGTACAATGCATAGAATGGACAGGCATCTACACACAATCCACAAAAAACGCATTTTCCATAATCAATTTGTGGCATTATACTCTTTTTATTCTGTTTCCATTTTTCAGGAACCTTTACCATTTCTATAGCTTCTGCAATTCCTTCACATGTTATTGCACAGAGTTGACATCCAGTACATTTCTCATGGAAGAGAATATGTCTTCCCCTGCTACCTGCGATTCCTACTCCTCTCTTTGGGTCAAACTGGTATCCATCTCCAACAAACTTCAATTTTTGCTCTGGAAATCGTAACGTAAATCTTTTCATTAGAAGATGTTTGGAACCCGATTCTATAGCTTTAATAAATCCAGTTGCTGTTGAAGTTTTTTTAATAATTGACGATGACGACATTTTATTACTGTAAACCTCGTCCCAAAGTAAGTACTCTTTTTTTATTTATAATTGCTGTTAAATTAATGCACAAAACAAAAATATGATTCATACTCATTGTATAATACAGCCAAAAGCGTTATTATACTTTTAGTAATCACTTATAATCTTTCTTATCTTTCATTTTATACTTAATATTTGTCAGCGTCATGATAAATGCCGTCGTTAGGAGTACAGTCATGTTTGTAATGATGTATATCTCGTTTCCTAGACAATTATCTCTGGACAATGATTATCATGGTATTCAGGTTGTTCTGATTCATATCTTCCTTCTCACGCATATCAAAATTCCTATCATTTTAAAAAATAAGTTTCTAACAATAGAGCTAAATACATGATACTACTATCTCTACATTGACTCCTCTTTTAGAACTGCTATCGGTATAAATTTTCTACAAGTGCATTCTTTACTATATTATAACTAACCTTGTATCATTAGATAATGATGTTAAATTACCTCTGTGATTATCTATATTAAATTAATGTTTTTTTGAATAGATATCTGCAATCCTTAAAGGTTCTGGGATAAATTCAGATTTTTTGGTTAGTTTTTTAACAATATCAATTGATGTTTCTAAACTAATTTTATGTCCTACACTAACATAGATGTCTTTTTTATTATTTTTCTTAATTCTATATCCAAGAATTGTCTTATTATACTCTACATAACTGCTTCCTAATATTGACCCACATAGTAGATTCTTTGCAACTCCTATTGTTGGTTTGTCAATCATGATACCTACGTAGGAAGCCAAACCACACTGTCTTGGATGTAAAATACCATGACCATCAATTAAGAGTACATCAAATAAATTTTTCAATAATCTTACAATTTTTAGCAAAGGTTCTCCTTCTCTCAACATAAAGAGTCCTGGAATGTATGGATAGCTGACAGTACTTTTTTCATTTACAATTTCAATAATTTTTAACGTATTTTTATTAACTATCACAGCAGAACAAAAGGCATTTAAATCCTTATAAGATACATCTATACCACAAACATTACGAATGTTATTATTATTCAGATAATCATGAGTTATGACCTTTTTAGAAAATTCATTCTGTAATTCAATAATTTTAGTATAATTTTCGTTCATTCTTTAAATTTGTAATATATTATAATATACTAAATTATTTATCGATATTTCATAAAAAGCTAAATACAATGTAATAGAACCCTACTACATGGAGGGCACTACTCCCGACCGGCTCGTAGCAAATATGTCTCTATTTATAATCATTATAAGTTGATAATAACAAGAATAAGATAATGCTCAAGGCACCAACAAAATCTAGCGATATAGAGCAGGAAAAAGATTTCCCTCCTTAAAGACTGATAAATATCACTTTATTATTATTGATATCTACTAGTTATTTCACTTTAATTGTTGATATAATCTTCTTTAGCCTTTGTTTATACCCTAAAGCAAGACTATATAATATAGTTAGATAATTAGTACCCATAACTTTATCATAATTTTCTACTTCTTTACATTCTAATTTGTATGGAATTCTATTCCACCATCATTCTTCTTCATTACGCATAATAATTAACAACTTTATTAACATTGGCGACCTTTAAATAATCTTGTAGTAAATGTTGTATACTTATAGTATTGTTTGTTAAGCTATAAGAACTATATTTACTGAATTAATATTGTAGAATAGTATATTGAACTATACTTATCGCACCTATATTCTGCTATTTCTCCTCTAGTTGTTGTTCTTGTAATTCTGAATATATTACCTCAAATTAAACAAATAAATAAATTAATTACAAATAAACAATTATGACTATACACTAGTCATTAATAAGTAAGTAAGCTTATATATCATAGTAACGTATATATAATTATGTCAGCAAGAAGAGAAGAAATAAAAGTAAATGAAAATATAGCTGTAAACGAATCAAAAAATACAACTAAATTTAACAAAGACAACAATAATTTCAATGAAAGAACAAATAACACCTTAAATCAACAACAAGACGTAATAAACAACACACTAGACAACACCTTAAATAATGTAATAAGAACAACTCATGAAGCTAAACGAGAGATTCCACTATATACACAATGTATTGCTGAGTATCAACAACAAACTATTCAAACTATAAAAAATATTGTTTCTGGCTTTATTGAAGCAGAAAAACAAGTAATAGGCTCTTTTCAATCACAAGTAGTAAAAAATAGTGGCAATAACAACGGAGTATGGGATTTGTATAATCCACAAAGAATTGCTGAAAATTATGCAATAATGGTTAATAATTTTACAAGTTACCTATTAAATACTAGCCATAACGCTCTAGCATCAAATATGAGAGTATACAATACAGCACTAGAACAAACACGTGATAATGTGAAGGCTTGTGCAAAAACAAACACCAATTACATAAAATCAGCAATAGAACAAGAATCAGTTAATAGACACAATGCAGAGGTAAATACTACTACTAGTCATTAACAATATAATCCTTTATTCTAGGATACAAAAAACCATAAGGGTAGGATTCACATAATAATGATTGATTTAAACAACAATGACTATAATCTTCAAAAAATTTCAAAAGCTAGCACTTTGATTGAAAAAACATATAGTCAATATATCACAAATAACAATACAAATCCCATTACCAATTCTACTGCACTTCCTGTTCTTTTAATACATGGCCATATGGAAGATGCTGCTGTTTGGAATAAATGGGTAGATTTGCTCAAAAAAGATGGCATTCCTGCTTATCCTATAACTTTTAAACAATCAGATGATGAATGTGGGTCAGCTGCAGAACATGCAAAAGAATTATCAAATATAATTGGACAAATCAAAAAGGAAACTGGACAAAATAAAATGAATATTGTTGCTCACAGCAAGGGAGGATTGGATGCAAGAGTATACTTGGCTAACAATACAAAGGATGTTGCAAATCTTGTAATGATTGGAACACCAAATGCAGGCTCTCCTCTAGCAGAGTCATGCGAAGTTGGTACTCCTGCTGTATATGATTTAAGACCTGGTGCAGCAGCTACTGAAGTAAATATGAATCCAAACACAAAATACTATACCATTGCAGGTGATTGGAATCCTCAATCAGAAAACTATCAGCTATTTTTTAGTTTTGAACAGGTGGGGTTTTCTTCTCTTCCCATACCTAATGATGGGATGGTATCTGTATCAAGTGTAGAATCACAAGATTATTTTATTAATCTTGGACACAGCACAAATTGTCATTCTAATCTATTGAGCGATTATGAATATGAATTGGCAAAAGATTTGATATTGGGAAAGAAATAAAGAATAACTTTATATATTTTCCATAAATCTTTGGAATCATATTATCTACGAATTTTAACTATTAATATTGCAAATAACTCAATTATAAATAATCATGAATATCATATTCTTAATTACTATAACATTAGACTCTTATTTTTGCACCGCTATCGGTATTACTCCCTACTAACTTGATATACTTCTTATCCTTTTTTATTATTTTTTTTATTATTATTCAATATTTAGAATATCATTTTATAATTTACATTTAATTCTCAAGTTTATTAGGCTTTATAAGTAGTTGTACCAAAGCTATCAGTTAACAGTATGACAAATCTCGAAAACGAAAATAAAAAACAAAGTAACATTAGCAAAGAAGAAACGGGTAAATTTTTGGACCAACAAAGACAACAAATAGCAAATACAACCTCAAATATATCAGATACAACCAATAAAGTCACTAATAGTGTTAATGAATATCAACAGACTAACAGAGCGATTCTAGATAAAAGCATTGACACATCAAACAAATACCAACAAGAAACCATTAACTCAATTCAATCAATTACAAACAATACTATAGAATTACAAAAGAATTTTGCTAATACTTTTCAATCAGTATTTTCAAAATTTATAGATGATACATCCAAATCTTACTGGAACAATTATCTCTATCCACAACGATATACTGATGTATATAATAAGACTAACCACTACGTTACTAATACTACAGTAAACGCTACAAGACGAATAACCGACATTGCATTAGCCTCTGCAGAAGCCTTTAACAAATCAATTGAAATTGCACAGAAATACTATAATGAAGCAGCTCAAAACTACCTAAACTTTGTAAATAGGATAGAAAAATCTTATTACAACCACTAATTTTTTTAGTTTTTGTTTTGATTATAAGAGCAAAAGAAAATAAATACACTTTATAATAACTTATTTAAATAATGTTATCTAATAAATTTTAAAGGTTCTGTTTGGAGTTCTTTGGACTGAAAAACCAAACTAGAGGACATGTAGTTCATGAGCCTCAATGAACCTCTTACTTTTGTTACTTTGATAGCTCAAACTATATCCCTAATATATTATTAAAAATTTATTAATTGTT
>DASQLB010000045.1:0-2622 GCA_035630235.1 Nitrososphaeraceae archaeon
CTCACATAAATAACTTGAAAAAGATGAACAAGACTTATTTATTCGAGGTAATTTTTTTATTAATATCTTGAACTAACTATTGCATTCAAACAAAATTCTAAATTATCAATTTCCTCTATAATTCTAATAGTTTCTATGCGATATATCGCTTTTTTCTTTTCCTTCTTTAATTTCTGAATTTTAGAGATAATTATCCTCTTAAGTTTATCTAGATTATTATTATTATTATTACTCTGTTCTAAAACCCATTTTAATGTTTTAACATGTGGAAGATAAAATCGATTCACTGATTTATTGTTGTAAGGTTTTACTGATATTTTACTCGTCTTTAATGTTTCTCGAATGTTTTGTGTAAAATCTTGTTTTGAATCCAAAATTATTTGAGTTCCTTTTTTTTAATAAGAATATATGCTAATTAGGTCAATCTATCTTTTAATATAAAGACTTCATTTGGATTTGAATTCTATCTTGTTGAATATAGCAAACAATTGAATACTATTGTACTTTTTTAACATGACTAATTTTAGCCAGTGGTGTATTCAAATTATTATTATATTTCGAAAGTTTACCTATTTCTTTTAAATAGGTATTATATCTTGTATGAAATCCTTCTTTATTTATATCAAAATAAACATCAATATTATTTGGTTCGGAAAGCAATGCAAGAAGTGTCAGCATCTCTCTAACGTCATTATCATTTTTCACAAGCGTTGAATCATTTATTATAGCGGAAAGTAGTATAACTAATTGTCTACGAAGTCCAGTAAGATAAAGTGAATGTGTAAGGAATAATTTGGCGTCAAAAGTATCACCTACCAACGCTGATAAACAGAAATCAAATAACAAACTTTTTAATGGAAGACCAGAGACACTGTTTTGTATTTCTCTATAGCGTCTAGGAGTTTCTACTAGTTCTTCAACCTCTGCATCTTTGAGAAATTTATTTAAAAGTTTTATGATATCTCTTACACTAACTGTATTTCTACCTATTTCTAGAATTCCTAATCTTGTTGCAATTCTATCTATATCTTTAAAGTTGTATCTAGAATCAATAAATGTATTAGTACCTAGTTTTCCTATTCCGTAAGTGTCTATCTCGATTGGAATATATTCTATCAGTCTTTCTATTTCTCTGAATACTCCATATGACATTATTGTTATCAATAATAATGTAGAGTATATCATTTATTATCCTTGGGAAATATGTAAATTATTAAAAGTATGTGCAAAGCAGAACATTTGAACAAATATTTTTCATGTATTTGTTTCTTTAACTTTATTGAATATATCATGAAAGCATGATTTATATGCAAAATCGGAATATACAATTATGCAAAAATTGCATATAATATAATTTAACATGCAATTTATATTAAATATATATAAATTTTACATATATCTTACAATTTTTACCACAATCGTTATATAAGAGAAAAATGTACTAATGTTATGAAAACTTCAATTTTAAAAAATCAACAATAACAAACTTGTATTAATGCGTGTAACAATTGTGCAGAATGTTGTGAGGCCTGTTGTACAGAATGTATGTCTAACGCCGAAATGACAGGAATGATGGGAAGATGTATGATGATGTGTCGTGATTGTGCAGACATGTGCAGAATGGCTTCTATGATGATGGCCAGAGGTAGTGAGTATGCGAAACAAATGTGCAATATGTGTGCAGATATGTGTGAAGCATGTGCAATGGAGTGTGAAAAGATGGGTGGAAAAATGGAAATTTGTAAAGAATGTGCAGAAATGTGCAGAAAATGTGCACAAGAATGTCGTAATATGATGCGATAAAAATATAGAAGAAAAATAAAAATAAAATATCTCTCCGTTTTTCAATTTAATTCAAAATCCTTTTTTTCATTTTATTTAAAAATATAAATTCACTTTGTGAAGAGTTTTTAAATAGAGTTGATAGTAGATTATTACTACTATCTGCTATATGTTGTCTATACCAACTTTATTTTTTTTGGTGTAAAGGTTTGAGGCTGTTTGCAAACTATCTGTCTGTCAAATGCTCTAGTTTTGCTACTATTATGTTATAAAATAAAGTATATAATTGATTACAAAGATCCAAAGAAATTCTAAAATATGAAAGACTTACATATTATTATAATCTTAAAAGATTAATATTATAGGTTATATGCAAATTCTGCATAGTGCAAATATTACATAATTGTCCTAATTATTATACAATTATTTCTCTATAAGAATTCTGAAATATTTAACGCAATATATATAGATATATTATTATTTATAGTAACATATTATGAAAGCAGTACCACTATTACTATTTGATGTATTGAGTTGATCTTTATAGTGATAGCACCTCTTTCAATAGGAAGCTCATACGCACTAAAGAATATAGACTGTGTATATGGCCTAGTAACAATAGATAATGTAAAACGGAAAAGTCTAGAAGTTACAGCATACCTATATGATGAAGATAAGAGTAAAAAAATCAAAGGCAGTCCTGGACCTATTGATGAAACTTCTATACAAGTTAAACACACATTTAAATTCAATAATGACGATTTGCCTCGAGATGTAGGACCAGGAACCCAATGGGTTGCTTGTATAGAATTCAAAAATGGAAAAGGTGAACCATCGTGT
>DASQLB010000046.1:0-5859 GCA_035630235.1 Nitrososphaeraceae archaeon
TTTTTTGATAGGTTCATTGAGAATGTTAACAGCATCAATAGTAATAGCAATACCAATGGATAGCACAAAACTTTTTCAAAATGCAATGGAATCAGGAAAACATTCCGATAAAAATTACAAATACCAAGAAGACGAAAAAAATTATTATAATTCTGATGAATGAGATAATAGATAATCACCAGACTATAACTATTATCAATATTATCAGCCTATATAACAACACCAGTCAGGTTATAACAATAACAACTACGGTTATGATAATGACTATAAAGATAAAAGAATCTCATAACAATAGTTATGAGAATACTAAAAAATATAGTATATATCCAATAAAAGAAAAGAAATATGTCTGTTAAAGAGGACAATTTGAAGGTTTCCACGTTGAATCAGTTGAATTCTGTAAACTAAAAATTGCCCAGGGTCCAGCAGGTCCACAAAGAACTTCAGGTGCAACAGGTGCAACTGGTGCAACCGGTCAACAAGGTCTAAAAGGTGATACTGGTGCAACCGGTCCACCTAGGATTACTCAACTTAATGCCATTAATACATATCAAATTGGTGAGTCATTTCTCAAACAACTTTACCACTTCTGATAATCTCACACAGGTATTTTGTGATAATGGTGATTCAGTGATAACCGGTGGCTACGGGATGCTCGCTATTACTGCTCCTCTCGAAGAGGGAGCAAATCTAGTGGTAGCAACAGACAGGCCGATGTTAGATCCTCTTGGTTCTGGTTTGGAAGTTGAAATTATTCGAATAACTGATGTAAGTATATTATATAATGTTCATGCAATTTGCTTTGACAATCCACCAGTGAGTGAGACCTTAAAGTTTCTACCATTTTTTTATTTTTTTGCTGTTAATAACAGATACTTATTGTAATTTTTAAATAGATTAATTTCAAAACATAGAATGAGAATTTCAAGAATTAATAAATATAATTGGTACTAATTGTATTATAGCCCAAATTTGAAACCATTTGGCAAAGCATTAAGTCATAATATGTCATAGTCTGAATCATCAACTGGATCATCTATCAAGTTCAGGCTATGACAATTAGTCAATATATTACTCTAATTATATAGTTATAGTTAGTCATATTATAATTAGTAACTATAACAATTATATTTTATAATTAATTAATTAATATTCCAATTTCAAAACATAGAATGAGAATTTAAGATATCAATAAATATATTTCATGCCATATATAATTTAGTCATTAATCTACCATTTGACAGAACATGGGTACTAACTCTAACTGTCAGTTGTCATAGTCTGGGCTCTCTTGTGTTCACACAAAATCTCAGCCTTCAATAATGTTCAGGCTATGACAACAATGCTATTAACTAAGTTCACTGACTTTTTAATATTCTAGATATATATTAATCAAACTTTCCAAACACCTAAGAAAGTAGTCATAGTTCTATATTCATGTATAGTTTAACATGCTGAAGAGGACTATGGCTAAATAAAATTATAATTAAATTTTCTCAACTATTAAATATTATAATATCAATAAATTTACAAGTGGACAAAGTCATAAACCACCTCATCATTTGTATCATAGCCTTCTATTGTTATGATGAATTCCTTGGAGGGCTAAGACACTTCATTAATATCTCAAATGTATTATTTTAAATTTTTTTTATCCTTGAAACTTAAGTCGTGTTTCTTCTTTTCAATCTTTCTAGGCTTATCCCAATACGGTGATTTACATTTTGGGCATACTTTGGGATAGTTACCTCCTTCTCTAGGCACCCATTTATGAGAACATCTTTCACACTGATAACCCTTCAGGATAATTTCTCCCATGTCTTTACTATACACCTAAAAGTATATAATTAATATTATTATACAAACAGTATAATTAAATAATTAATAAAACTTATCGGCAAGTATTAAATAATATAATATTAGTAAAGTAAGTAAATACTGATGTGCATAATGCCATAATTCCATAGTACTGCTGTTGTTGTTGTTGGTTTACTAATAACGCTAACAGTAATGGGTTATGGCTTTTTAATTTAATCAAATTGAAAAATTAGGGTTGTATAGGTAGGTGGGTTATCTTAGGTATACTAGAAAGTATTGTTTGATCTAATGCACAATATTAATACCAAATTCTTGATTCTGACTATATTTCCAGCTGTTGTCTTTGTGAGACCCTAGAGAAACTGCTATTAGTCCAGGCTTATATGAAAGTTAATGTGTCCATTCATAAGCCATTATATTTAGACCAGAAGATCCACCGGATGTTATTAATCCTATAATAGTTACAAACTTATTATAGAACACTGGTCATTCCATGGTAACTCCATAAATATGATAGGTACAACCATAAAAATAAGTTATGCTTTATAATTTTATTCAATACTAAATACCGTTAAATAACCTAATTGTTTATTAGTAATAGTAATTGTATTTATTATAAGTGAAGAGATCCTCAAATATTATTGGATATATACATTAATAATTACACTTATCATTTTTTATTATAAATAATAATATAATAATATATCATTGTTATAGAAATATTTTACGAAATTTAAATTATTTATACTCATTACTGTAAGACAAGTGAAAAGTTTTAAAAAACCTTTTAATTATAATGATAATTATAGTAGTAGTATGGTAAATAACTTTATTATTTCAAATATGAATAATAGTTTCGAATTCTCTAAAATTTTATATTTTTCGTTAGTTTTTATCGCAACTTCCTTGGTTATGTCTCTAATATTTAACGGAGAGGATCAGGGACTTAATACCATCAATTTAGCATTAGCAGAAGAGATTAATGGAACCAACAATGCCGATAATATTAATGGTACAATAAACAAAGATATCATTAGAGGATTGAATGGAAATGATACAATAAATGGCAAAGAAGCAGGAGATGATATCAGTGGTGGAAGTGGAAATGATCTTATTTATGGTAATGAAGGGAGAGATGTCCTAAAGGGAAAAGCAGGAAATGATCGTATAGAAGGCGGAGAAGGAAGGGACAGAATATCTGGTGATAGAGGAAACGATGTACTAATAGGTGGGCCAGATAATGATACATTAAATGGAGGATACGGGAAAGACATATTTATTTGTGGAGATGGAACTGACATAATAATAGATTTTAATATCACACAAAAGGATGTAACTCCAGAAAATGATTGTGAAAATCAAAAAAATGAGGAGACAAATTCAATAGTCCCCATGAATATTAACAAGATAACTGATAATAAAAGTAATAATGTGGAAACAGCAGAGGAAAATAAGAAAGACGATTTCTTTTTTGGTTTATTCAAATGATAAAAAGTATATGAATAGTATAAACAATTACAATTAATTTAGATTGTAGTAAGTTTTCTCTTGAAGATTTAAACAAATGTATTGATACCAAACAATTACAATGCCAAATAAAAAATACATAATAAATTTAACTTTTTAAGCTATAATAATTGAAATAATCTTAAATATATAATTTAGTTTCCTTAGTTTTAGTAGTAGATATTTTAATTTGAATAATTAAGTGTCTATATTCTTAAAATGGTTAACTGTAAATTTTTCATTGCCATTGTACAATATACATGATAATACTCAATATTGTTTGGTAATCAATAAATAAATATTTATTTTTTGTCTTTTTTAATATACTTTATCAATAATTTATTAGTAGTAAAGATGAACTACTCAATTATTTTCATCTTTATTATTTGATTGCTCTGAACTACTTTTTGCATTACCCTCTTCACCAAGTCCATCCTCTTCCTCTTTAATAGATTTCTTGATGTCTTCAACAATATGTTTATCAGAATCAGGAAAAGTACTACCTTCTTCTCCTCCCCCGACACCTGTCATGATTTCTTTAGCATCAGATGAGTCATATGTATATTGACTATGGTGATCATTGTTATTACCTTCTATATTCTTCTTTCCATTATTATTATCATTATTCTTTGATTTTTTAGTTTCCAATTACCTGTTGATTGTAATAACAGTTTTAAATTTTTTTGCTTTCAAATGATAATTATTATTCTAGTATTGGAAAGAAATAAAGAGGAAGTACTTTATATGATACTCTTCGTAATAATTTATTGTTAGATTGTTGTAAAATTTAACTGATTTAATATACAAATTCCAATAATAAATATTTAGCAAATTTGTATTTATATTCTTAATCACGAGAATTGTGGTTTATCCATCTTTTTTTCTCTTATAATTTTATTTTTTCGTTTACCAAATGTTTCCTAAATTAGTCAAACAACATATAGAGAGAGAAAATGAATAAATATATGATGGACTCTAAATAATAAGTGAGAGTTTCTATTTCTAGTGGATTTTAGAAACATATTCCTAAATTGTACATTTCAGAATAGTTTTCTCGTTAAAGTTTGATCCATTTTTTGTTGATTACTAAAACAATATAATAAACCGTCTTTTGAGCTAATAAACAGCTTGTTTTTGACTATACAAGGAGATGATTCTATTCCATCCATTGTAGGAAATTTCCAATTAAGTTTACCACTTTCAATACCTAAACCATATATATGAGAATCTAAAGAACCTATATACAATATTCCCTCTTCATAATCATCATTTTGTGTTATGACTGGTGAAGACCAAATCTTGTCTCCAGTTTCATATTTCCATTTGATAGAACCATCAACAGAATTTAATGAATAGATCTTTTTATCAGAACACCCAAAGAAAATATGATCTTTTGATATAGCAACTGAAGAAAGGATAGGTTTACAGGTTTCATACTTCCATTTGATAGAACCATCTGATTGATCTAAACAATACATTATACCTTTATGTGTTCCTATAAATAACGAATTAGTCGATTTCATCAAACTCGGGGTAGCTCTAATTTTGCCTTCTAACATACGCTTCCAATTTAAGCCACCGTTTAAATTAATACTATAGAGATAACAATCATCTGAACCAATAAATATTTCATGATTATTGGTGGCCGGGGAAGACCAAATAGAATCACCTGTATTAAATGTCCATATTATATTTCCTCTCAGGTCGATTCCATAAATTTTGGAATCAAGGGAGCCAATCACTATTATCTTTTTATCACATATACAAGGAGATGAAAAAATATCACCAGTTACCTGTACATTCCATTTCATTTTGCCTTCATTATTGATATCTAATGCATAAATCACATTCCTTTCATGAGATTTGGAATTTTCATTAATAATCCATGAATTAAAAGTACATGATATTAACAAATTATCATAAAGTAATGATGATGATACTAAAGGAGATCCTAGCTCTTTTTGCCAAATGATTTTTTTCTTGTAAATATCAATAGCAAAAATTCTACCAGTTATAGTTGAATTATAGACAATATTATTATGGGAAATAGCTGATGATATCATAGGTCCCATTTCAATTACCCAAAAAAGAGATAATTCTCGTGTCAGTTTTTCTGGAAAAATCCCACTTCTAGCTTCATTTCCTCTAAATAAGAGCCAAGAATTCTCATGACTATTCAAGTAATAGAATAAAAATGTATCTATAATTTATTTTATGTCCTATATCATAAATGTATCGAGAAGTGACTATAATCGATCACAAAATGTCTGTGAGATAGATTATATTTTATCTATATCAATATTAAATTATAGTTATTATTATTCTCAAGACATCCATAAAATATAACTAATAAATTATTATTAATTACTTCTAAAAAGAATTTTAATACTTTTTAACTTGAAAATATGCTAAATTTTCTTACTATTTAGACAATTGATCCTTAGCAAGAGCAACTTCTACAATCCATTCACATTTTATATTGACTTTGTCATGGTGTTTTACAACTGCTTCAGAGTCTGGTGCATCCAATAGACA
>DASQLB010000047.1:0-9128 GCA_035630235.1 Nitrososphaeraceae archaeon
GAATCAATTACTAATTTAACATTATTTTCGATCGCCATTCTTATGAATTCATCCTTTAAATCTAATCTGTTATAATGAGCGTCAATTTCAAGGATTGTATTGGATTCATTTGCTATTTCAATCAATTTGGATATGTTAACAGGATATCCTTCTCTTTGATTAATAATTCTGCCTGTCGGATGAAATATAATATCAATACTAGGGTTTTGAGCTGCACTTATTAGTCTAGCTGTCTGTAATTCTATTGGTAAAGAAAAATGAGAATGAACAGCAGCACCTACTATGTCTAGTTTGTCCAAGACATTATTTGAAATATCTAGGGATCCATCCTTTAGGATATTTACTTCTGCGGAAGATAAAATCCTAAAATGCTTGTTCTTGGAATTATTATTTATCTTAATTTTGTCATTTATCTCTGCAATTGTGTTTGCTTGATTTAACAATTGTTTTTCATCGAGTCCATTAGTAAGCCTCAAACTTTTTGTATGATCTGAGATGGCAATGTAACTTAATCCAAATCTGTCTCTTGCATTTAATGCCATTTCTTCTATAGACATTGTGCCATCCGTGTAATTACTATGAACTTGTAAGTCTCCTTTCAAATCCTCATATCCTATTAATTGCGAGAGCCTTACCTTATCTTCTTTTTCTATTCCTTTTTTCTCAATTTTTGCTATTTTTATTTCTCCTCTATTTTCTCGCATCTCGGGAGGAATCCATTCTAGACCTAATATTCTATATACTTCTTCTTCAGTAGCACCAGCTACTCTATGGTTCTGTTTATCAAAAACCCCCCACTCATTTAGACGAAGACCTTCAGATATGGCTATTTTTCTCATAGCTACTCCATGTTCTTTACTACCGGTAAAGTATTGCATCGCTGCACCAAAGCTCTCTTCAGGTACAACAAGTAAATCCGCATCAATTCCATTATTTAGTTTGACAAATGCCTTAGACGATCCTCTTCCAATTATCTCCTTAACTTCTGGCATATTAACAAAATAATCAATTATATTGTTTCCATCTTTTTCGGATATAACTGACACTAAATAATCAATATCTCCTATAGTTTCCTTCATTCTTCTAAATGAACCAACAGCTATTGCTTGCTTTACTCCGGTATTTCCTGAAAGCCGTTCCTCTATCCGCCTTACCAAAGGATAGACCTCACCAATTAGGCGCCGTCCTCCACTTTTTCTAAAGAACTGAATTTTCTTTAGAATTAATTCTTCCTTCTTTTGAGAAAATCCCGGAATACTTCTAATCTTGCCTTCTAATGCAGCCTTTTCCAAATCAGGGATATTTTTGATTCCTAGATTACTATACAGAGTCTTTATTGTTTTTGGGCCAATACCCTCCAAACCAAAAAATTGACTGACATCTACTGGTAACTTCTCTTTTAATTCATCGTAATAGTGTATCTTACCAGTGGTGATATACTCTTCTAGTTTTGTAGCAATAGCCTTTCCAATTGAGGGTATTTTTAGCAATCCTTTTAGTTTATCTTTTTTATATATGTCATCTATCTCTGAAGATAAATTTTGTATTTCATCTGCAGCCTTATTATATGATCTAATTTTAAAGATTATATTAGGTTCACTTATCTTCTCATCCGCTGTCTGCAAAATAAATGCTATTTCTCGAAAAATCTTCGCAACTTCAGAATTCTTGCTCATTTCTACAATTTCTATATACCATTACTAAACTTAAACCGAACGATTAGACGTATCCTTAAATAGGCAAGTAAATTCTTATTATAAATACCCATCTGAAAAGTATTTTATACTTACAAAGTAGTCATTCCATTTTTTTATACTGTATTTCTAATACTCCATAGATATTTTTTTATCTTTATGTCCAAAAAGATATTAACTAATTTTTTTATTTCATAAAATGAAACTAATGGGCCAAGAAATTTCCTATTTATACTAGCCTTCAAGTTATTGTTTCGTATCTTTCTAGTACCCTAGAAATAGAGTAATATTTTATTTAAAAAGATTATGTTTTATTCAGTTTAAAATGGTCTATTATCTTGCCATCGTTAGTATGAAACTCCCCAACTAACGTCTTACCATTATTCTCTATTTTGACATTAAGAAAACCAAATTTACTTTGCTGGACAACATAAAAGCTTGGTCTTTCTTTAATTTTATTAAGTTCATCCCCAGCAGTACCTACAGTTAGAAATATTATTCCATCCTCTGTGTCTTCATATTCTGACTGTGAATAACTTGTGATTATTGGCTGTGGTTCTACCTTCTTATTTGTTGTTTTTTCGTATTCGTCGTTATAAATCATAGGGTATGTCCTCTCATAATATTGGTTGTGACTTGAGATTACCAAATCTACACCATATTGTTGAAAGAGCAGTTGGTATGTATCCCGTAATTGTTCTGCTTCTACTTTATCTTGATTTGTAGAATATAATGGCTTATGTTGATGAACTACTATCCAATCAATTTCTGGATTGGTTGATGTTTTGTCTAAATCATTCTTAATAAATTCATACTGTTTGCTGCCCTTTTCAAAAGGATGTTCTGTAGATATACTAATAAAATGAATATTTCTAAAGTCATGTGAATAATATGGACTCTTCAGTTGGTGGTAGTCAACAATCTGTTTATATATATTTGCAAATTCAGCATCATGATTTCCTATTGCAATTTTCAATTTATCATGAATTGGTTTTGACATATCAATCCAACATTGTGCAGATGGAGATTCCTTTACCTGGTCTCCTGTTGTAATTATCAATTCAGGATGTATTGCAAGAATATTATTTATTGTCTTTTTTGTTTCCTCATTACAGTACCAATCTCCTACTGCTACGAAATTATAATCGGTAATTGAGTTATCTTTTGTTGTCTGGATTAAACTAATGATATTAGAATCATTTATTGTGGTGGTCGTTGTGTTATCATGATTTTTAATATTACTCTTTTGATTCTTTAAAAGGTCAATATTATTATCGTTCTCTTTCTTATATTCAAAATAGTTTTCAATATTAAATTCATAATCATAACCGGAATCGTTAATATTTTTACTGTCTTTTTTTATTGCGTAAGACTCATCAAAATATGGTATAAAGAAGAAAATAGAAATACCAGAGATGATAATTATTACAATTATTATATTATGGTTAAGTATTTTTTTCAACTCTTTAATTTTCCATTCTATTCTGATAACAAGTAAATCTTGTTAAAGTACAATCATCATAGAATCATAGTACAGTGATTAAACCACTTGTATAGTTATACATCATATATGCTCCATTTTTGGTAGAATCATCTATATGAGTAACTAAGATGTTGATCTTAAATAGTGCATTTCAGAGGGCTTGTTATAAATAGAATAGGAAAATATTGTCGTTATTGTTTAAATAGTTTTTCTGCCATAGCTAGATTTGTTTTTATATTATTATACAATACCGTAATTTCATCTATTGACTTTTTGTCTTCGATTGCCCCTGCTAAGTCTTCTCTAATCATTATTTCAGTTTCTTCCATAAGATCTTTATCAAGTTCCTTCAATGGATCTTCAATATATTCATAATTGTCAATATATGCTGTGTCTACCAAATCAGATGCACCTGTGTAATTTTCAGCATTTAATTCAGTCATTGACTTTTGTAATAAATTATTAATATTAGTTAAAAAGATTAACGGATTACTTTCTTCCTTTTCTTCTTGTGCATTAATATTAGACGAGGACAATAGGAAAACCAGCATAAAACCTACTGAACTAATAGGAATAAATATGTTCTTTAAATTTATCATCTATTTATTAATTCAAAAATTTATATATATATCATTATCCTTTTCTCATTTCTGATAACAACATTTTGTTAGCGATATACCATATTCAAGGAAAAATGAGTTGTTTGTTTTTCAGTTATATTATATTCTTGAAAAGTAAGTTTGCGTACGCAATAACTATATTTTTTAGTCAAATTATATTTATAAGAATAAAGTAACCTACAAATTATCTTTTTTTTACTCTCTACTATCTTGAACTGAGTATATACATTGTTCATTAATTTTTAGGTTGAAATTATCTTTGATTAAATATATATATAATTATACTAATTCGAATTAGCATGTAGTAAAGTGTTATACCTATCCATTACTTTTTATGGTTATTGGAATTATCTATAGGTGTATATATTTTATACACTCTTTACAATATTCAAAGAAACTTGGCAAGAAAATGATTTCCTCCATTTCGTTTTATGAAGTTTAATACCTGGTTTTGGAATTGTCTATTACTATATAGATTCAGAGATATCCAGTCTTACAGGAATTTTTATATATCATTAACCAAATGTAATCTTGATGGTACATGTAACAACTGTGGTCATCTTTATAGTTAGTGTCTTTATCTTGACTGGAAACTTTATCCCTAAATATGATGTTTTTGCTCAAGTTATATCAGATGATTTAGAAGAGTCTAATGTCTATATTCAACTATCTAATATATTAGACAATACTGAACAGAATTTAGGTAATGTTACTCAAGCGATTAACTCTGGACAAAACGATAACGCATTAAACATTATATCAAATATCACTACAAATATTCAAGAAATAAGAAATGGGTTAAATCTAATTGTGGATAATCCAATTTATGGTGGCGATTAGATTAGTAATAATATGACTTATCTGATTTTTAGATTGTAACTCTTCACATATTTTAATCGCAGTTGTTTTGTTATCTTTATAGCATGTGAATATTTAAAAATGCTTATTGAATAAATATGAATAAGAGTAACTTAAATTATCTTCTTTATCATCATAACATTAGACCCTTATTATGGAACCTTTATTAATATAGTTCTGATGGAATCAATGCTGCTAAATATATATTTAGACATACCTAATTATTGAAATTATTCATTTTTAAATTTCTTGTAATTTGAAATATGAAACTTGTTATACCAAAATAAGGCTCCTGATATAATAATAAAATCTGTTATATAGAAGAGCTCCCAAAACCAAAGATTTTCAGAATTACCAGTTACAAAATCATTAACATATCCATCATCTGCTATTGAATTGACTAATAATGATAATGAAGAGAGAAACCATGGTATATTGTGTTCATAATCTTTACGTAACGTTATAAGTATTATTGAAGAAGGTATGATCAATATAAAATCTAAAATAGGATATAATATTGTTACTATAATAGCTATAAAATCATCATAAGTATGAAAATTATAAGAAAAAAGATTAACTAAATTATAACTAATAAAAAGTACTGTAATAATTGATATTACAATAACAACCTTGGATTTTATTTTAATATGCAAAGAACGTATAACTGTAAATAAATGTAAAGCCAGAAATCCATATCCAGTAAACCATAAAGCATCTGTAATTGTTACAAATCTTTGTTCTTCTATGCCCCATGTATAATAATCATATAAAAGTGTAAAATCCGCAGAAAACCAAGTTATAATACCTAGAGCAAGAAACAAATATGATTTACCATGAAGTCCCTGAATTCCATATCTACAGATAGCAATAATACCTAAAATCGAAGCAGTAGCTGCAGTTATGTTTAATGTCCAAAGAGAAATAGAATGCTTACCGTGTCCTTCTGAATATAGTACAATAGCATTTGCAATGATTATAACCATTATTATTGAGAAAATGAAATATTTTAGTGTTAATCTAAGGCCTATCTTTTCTTCTGAAGACAAAGGTTTTCAAAAATAAAGATATTGTCTTGCTATTAAAGATTCGTTTATACTTTAATTAATAATTTTAATTTCAAAATATAAATTGAAAGATTAAATGAGTAATTTAATAATTATGTTTCACAGATTGAAAATGGGACAATTACATTTTAAATTAAATTCCTAAATATAATATGATAAACGTTTTTTATAATGATATTATTAGAAAAAGAGTAGTATTACTAATACAAAAGATTTGATAGCCTTGATTGCCTCAATTAAAAAAATATATGCTATTGAAAAAAAGGAATAAAGATAATAATACAAAAGAAAATAGTAAGGAAAGATCTAACGATATAAAAATTTAGTACTCTTCATATTATTAGTCAAACAAATAAAATTATAAATATCTAATATTGTAAAATATGTTACTATATTGTAATACCTCAAGTATTGACTATGTTAAGTGAATGAAAATAAATTAATAAAATAAATAAATATATTGATATTTGGTACAGAAGAGAATAGAGCTCCTATACTTTATTCCTAATGTTAAAAGCCAAGTAATTGTTCTTAATACTATTGAAACTGTAGAACGCTTTTCATTACTAATTTTCCAAAATCTTTATTGGATGTATTGTTTCTTATCTCCATTAACTTAAAAGCATCGGTGCCTACTATATATCTCAATTCTGAAGGATTTTCTGCTGTAATTGCTTTTAAAATCACCTTTGCTACTTCCAGTGGAGGCGAACCATTTTCAAATCTAGGTTTAAATCCTGAAATCCTCTTTTGTGTCATTTCTGAATATGACGAATTAGGCGTAATACTGACTCTTTTTCCTATCTTTAAATTATTCTCAAAATTAGTTTTAATTACACCAGGTTCTATAAGTATAACCTTTATCCCAAATTGTTCTATCTCATAAGCCATTGATTCACATAATCCTTCTAAAGCAAATTTTGAACTTACATAAGCAGAGGTAAGAGGAAATCCTATTTTACCAGCTATGGAGCTTATATTTACAATTGTACCACTTCTTTGTCTTCTCATTATTGGTAATACTGCTTGTGTAACTCTTATAACCCCAAATACATTAGTTTCAAATTGTTCTTTAAATTCTTCAATAGCAAGCTCTTCAAATGGTCCTACTAAGGCATATCCTGCATTATTAACTAAAACATCTATTCTTCCTTGTTCATGTGTTATCTTTTGAATTGCTTCGTTAACAGATTCATCAGTCGTTACATCAAGCTTTAAGACTTCCAAGGACAAATTTTCTTTTTGTTTTATATTAGTAATTGCTTTAGATTTATCAAGATTACGCATGGTTACATATGTGTAAAAACCATTTCTTGCTAATAACAAAGAGGTTTCAAGTCCTATACCAGACGAAGCACCAGTAACTACTGCAACCTGCTTATTTCTGTCACTATCCATTTTACTATTATCTCATTATTATTAAGCTCAATAATATGTTAATACTTTTCATTAAATATACTATTAATCCAGATGCGATACTACTATCTAATTTGAGTGGTGAGATTAAATAGGGTTCAAATTAGATTATAATCTAATATATTCCACCAACCTTTAGATTAAATCTACTGCACTTTATCCAACAACCAAGTTACTGGTATAGATCAAGATGTTGAACTTGAATATATTATTCCAGGGATAGTAAGAGGTATGTTTATCAAACAATCATTTAAACAACTATTGAATAAAAACAGGAATAAAAAAATTCTACTACTAGTATTAGGATTATGAAATAACAACGCCAGCACTACTTATACTTACTTCAAGAGCATCTTTGACAATTTTGGTAAATTCTAAAGTAGTATCTGTCGTATAACTATTGTATTTACCTGAATTTCTAACATAATCTAAATAATCTTTCATTTCATTTTCATAAATCAAAACATTATCTGCAACAACTATTGATTTTTTATTAAGCAAACCATTTTCTTCAACAAGTTTAAGATAACTCAGATACTGATTTTTGACTGCATCTATGAAGACCAAATCGAATCTATAATATTTATTATTTAGGGTAGGAATTATCTTTAAAGCGTCACCAGTGATTACTTCTATTCTATCTGATAATCCTGCCTTCTCTATATTCTTTTTTGCAATATTTGCAAGTTGTTGGTCTATTTCCAAACATGTTATAATTGTTTCTGTATTGATATTATCATTATCATTGCCATCATCTTTTTTTACATTTAATATAAAATTTGCCATTAAAATAGCTGAATATCCATGCAAAGTTCCAATTTCAAGTATTCGTTTAAGTTTATACTTCCTGATGATATCTCCAATAATTTCTCCTTTTAAGGGGCCAATTGATGGAAGAGATTTCTTTTTGGCAGTCTCTTCTATTTCTGATAAAACATTCAATACTTTCTTCTTTTGAATACTACTGCTATTACTGTTATTGTATTTATGATTGATCAAGAATATTTAGATATAACAATAACCGTATTATTTAGATTACTTTCTTTTTTATAGTCCATTGATTAGTATGCATTATTTGAATTTTTAAATATAACATATATGTTGTCTTAAATATGTTATCTAAATAAAAAACAAAATAAATACAGCTCAATCATCTGAGTCTTAAGAAATGTGATATATAATCTTCAAACTGCAATGGGTGAGGCGTTTCCTTTACAATAACACGATGTAGCAAAATCAATAACTAATAAATTAAAATCAGTTCAAAATAGATCATCGGGAACAACAAAGAAATGATAATTGCAGTATTCGGTAATAGCAAATAAACAAAAAAAATAATTCTAAAATAAGTTCTAGTAGTAAAAGTTAAATGGAATGTAGTAAAATCAAACTATAAAATCTAAGACCATACTTCCTATTGAATTTTAAATTTTTTAGGTTAATGCTGTTATTATTTATTATATTATCTAAAATGTTAATAATAGATTTTTTACAAGTTATGAGAGTCATAAATATATACTATAAAGATTAAAATTATATTTAGAAAAAAAATTTTATAGACTGAGTTGCTATCACATTAAATGAGAACAATAATTATTTTAGGGAACAATTCTAAGCTAAGACATGAAGATTTCTTATCTTTTTTTATTTACAAATTGTATGTAGAATGTTTTACTGTAATTATCTTAACTGTTATTGTGATATTAATACTAAAATAAGTAAATTGCTTATTTAATGGTATGGGAAATAGAAGTAGAACCGAAATAGTGGGTAATATACTGGATGCTGCAAATGGAGGAGCATCTAAGACAAAAATTATGTACACAGCTTTTCTAAGTTATAACCAATTAAAGGAATACATTTCTATGTTGATAGAAAACAATCTAATAGAATATCTTGATGGGGCTCACAAATTCAAAACTACAGAAAAAGGATTAATCTTTCTTAAAATGCATAACGAAATTGGAGAATTATTACAAACTACCATCGAAAA